>CANHZI010000102.1 GCA_947464955.1 Oxalobacteraceae bacterium | reverse complement strand
CCAAAACACACTCCATTGATCACACGTATTAAGCCAGGCGCAGTGCGTATCAAGGTTGAAGGTAAAGCTGAAGACGAATTCGTATTCGTTGCAGGCGGTATCTTGGAAGTACAACCAGATACAGTAACTGTATTGGCTGATACAGCGATTCGTGGCGCTGATCTTGATGAAGCAAAAGCAGCTGAAGCTAAGAAATTGGCGGAAGAAGCTTTGGTTAATCGCGAAGCAGGCATCGACTATGCGCAAGCACAAGCCGAGTTGGCATCAGCGATCGCACAATTGGCAGCGATTCAGAAATTGCGTTCTAAGCGTTAATTTTGTCGGTAGGTTTTAAGGCAGAATTCATGCAATCAGTAATACCGTCGTAAAGTGATAAAGGCAGCTTAGGCTGCCTTTATTTTTTGCCCGACCTATCTAGGCGAAAGAAATTATGGAACCACAATCTACCGCAGAAATCGATCAGTTAATACAACAGGCGCGCACTATAGCGATAGTCGGCCTATCAAACAAAGCGGAGCGCGATAGTTATAAAGTAGCGATGTATTTGATGGAACATGGCTATCAAGTTGTCGGTATCAATCCTCTGCTAGCTGGCACGGAAATTCTTGGCCAAACTTGTTACGCTAGTTTGAAAGAGGCAGTCGAAACAACGGGTTTGAAACTGGATATCGTTGATTGCTTTCGCAAAACCGAAGAGATCCCTGCTATCGTTGAAGCAGCTGTAGCGATAGGTGCTGGTGCGATTTGGATGCAATTAGACATCGTCAATGAAGACGCCGCCAAGTCAGCGCGTGATGCAGGCATGAAGGTAGTGATGGATCGCTGTACGAAGATTGAACATAAACGCTTGCACGGAATCAGTTAGACTGTCGCTGCTAGCTAAACGCGGGATTTCCTTACCTTAGTATTGGTTCTTGATGGCGCTCATCTTCGGAGAGTTTTATGGTCACAATCGCTTCAAAATTTCTCGCACCGAACAATCTGGTATTGAGTGATATCGATCCCGATCAAAAACTTTTATCCAGCAAAGATAAAAGCGTCGATAAATTAAGAACGCTGGCGTTGGCCGAAAAATTAGCGAGCTACCAGGACCTTCTTTACGCGCAAAAGAAACACAAGATCTTAGTCATCCTGCAGGGCATGGATACCTCAGGCAAAGACGGTACTGTGCGCGCGGTGTTTGGTCAAATCAATCCCCTCGGCGCACGCTGCTACTGTTTCAAGGCACCTACGGCGATTGAGTTAGCGCATGATTATTTGTGGCGTGTTCACCAGCAAGTTCCTGCCCTGGGAGAGATCGCCATTTTTAATCGTAGTCACTACGAAGACGTGCTTATTACGCGCGTTCATCAATGGATATCCACGACCGAAGTTCAACAACGATTTGCGCATATCAATGCCTTTGAAAAAATGCTGGCCGAAACCGGTACGACGATTTTCAAATTCTTTCTGCACATCTCGAAATCGGAGCAGAAACAACGCTTAGAGGAACGAATTGCCGACCCAAACAAGCATTGGAAGTTTGATGCTAATGATTTGAAGGAACGAGAATATTGGGATGACTACCAAGTCGCGTATCAAGAGGCGATCGCAGCGACGAATACGGAATACGCACCTTGGTTCATCGTGCCAGCGAATTCAAAAACACAAAGAAATCTAACGATCGCTTCGATACTTGAAGAACAGATGGCGTTGATGGGCTTAGCCTATCCACCGGGGAACCCAGACATCAAGAAATTGCAGGTGAAATAAATCATCATTGCACTGCCTGTGATAGGGTAGGTGGGGAGTAAATAAGCGCATCTCGGCAAGCAATTCGAAGTAAATTAATAAGATAAAAAGATCATAAATGGAAACTTGTCCACAAAAAAATCAAAAGAATTTATTTGTGGAAACAGTTTTTAACAATTGAAATTTATAAAATCCTCATATTAAACAAAGGCTTAGATCTGCTATTTAAACAAATTTTTGTCTTGATTCTCTTTGGCACTATTTCGACAAGGATTTACCCACAAAGTTATCCACAGCGTCTGACTACGCCGTCGTCAAAATTTTATTGAGAAATCACTGTGTTTCAAAGTGATTGCTGAATACGCATAGAGTGCCTAAGAAAACGACAATGATGGCAGAAGAAGCGATTGCGAAAAGCTTGTTTTTGTACCCCAAATGTCGCAAAAAAACAGCAATTGGTAACGTTTCCAAAAAAATGTTGACACTTATTTTTAATGAATGCTATATTCCAACTCACAAATGGAAACGATTCCACATAGCGTAAGGTTCTTGGCAGAATTTACCTCATTCTGCAGAAAAATATGACAGCACTTGTCGTTGAGCCGACGACATGACGCTGGGCACTAAGCCTTACTAGGATTTCTCATATTTGTAGAAACACCGAATGCATAGAGCAAAGAATAAGTAGACCGTAGCAAGAACAAGTAGTGCCAAGAACGACTTGCGCAGATAATACTGAAGCGGGTCCAAGACAACACAAGGAGACCAAATGTTCCATCCCAAAACAAAACGAACCTTGATGAGCATGGCGGTTGCCAGTGCCTTCGGTTTGATGAACGCACCAGTCTATGCACAGCAAGCAGAGCCTGCGAAGGGCAATGAGCCAGCAGACACCAAAAAAGCGGCTGCAAAGAAAGACAATGATCAGATTCAAGAAGTCAATATTACGGCCACACGCTATTCCACATCTTTGTTGAAAACGCCATTGGCGGTGACAGCATTTAGCCAAGATAGCTTGAGTCGTCTTGGTGTGACGAGTGCGAAAGATCTGGCGAATGAAGTACCGAACGTTACTATCGTGCAGACCAACGACTCTGCGATTCAAGTCACTATCCGCGGTATTACATCCAGTAACACGACAGAGATCGGCGATCCAGCGGTTGGCTTCCACGTCGACGGGCTGTATTCCCCACGTCCACAAGGCGCGCAAGCCTTGATGTTCGACGTTGATCAAGTTGAAATTCTGCGTGGACCACAAGGTACATTGTTCGGTCGTAACTCCACTGGTGGTACGATCAATGTGATCTCCGCTAAACCGGATTTTTCTGGAAACTATGGCCGTAGCGAAGTCGAAATTGGCAACTATAACAAGCGTCAAATGAACGTGGTGCAAAACATTAAGGTCAATGATGACCTCGCTTTGCGCGCAGCATTTACCAAAGTCACACGCGATGGTTATGCGAACCAAATGCAAGATTTCAGTGAAGCGAATTTGCCGTCCAAAGGTTGGAAACCTGACGGCATTCCAGATTTGATTCAACGTTGGAATCGTAAAGTTGATCCTAGCGATTATTACACCAACCAAAACGAATGGGCTGCACGTATCTCAGCGGCATACAAAGTTAATAAAGACTTGAAACTGCACGCGACTTACGAAGAATTCCAAGATTCAAGCGCCGGTGGTACAGCATTTAAAGATTGTGATTCGGTCGCTGGAACTCGTTATGCCTGTCCATCTGGCTGGGGCCGTTTTGATTTGAAAATCAACGTACCCGGTATGACTGACATGAAGATCCGCACATTGCGCGCGGGTGTGAATTGGAATGTCGATAAAGACATGACTTTGGACTATAACTTTGCGCTCGCAGATCAACGTCGCAGCCAGTTATATGACAATGACAAAGGAAATATGGCGGCCTTGCCGTTCCAGATCACGCAAGATCATCCAAGTATCGCCGGCGGCAATAACTGGGGTACATGGCCTTTGGCTGATCAGTATCAACAAACAGTCGATTCAAAATATTTGTCCTCAGTCCACGAACTGCAATTGAAACAACGCATTGGTGATTTGAAGTATGTTGCTGGTCTGTTCTGGATGCATGAAAAAAATCAAATCAACTATGAAGTCGTTGATTTGTATCGCGCTCCAGTTGGTTTAGCATCGGGTGCTTTCTACGCACAACCAAATCGTCAAGTCGATGCGAAAGCGATCTTCGCGCAGGCTGATTGGGAATTCCAACCAAGTTGGACCGCAACTGCAGGTGCACGTTTCAGTGCTGATAGTAAAACCGATAAAGACGGTTTGAATCTCGGCGGCTGGTGGGGTCAGAAAGAGTTCTACAACGGTGGCTATGATCCAGGTACACCAGGCACACCAGGTTATCGTCTGCCACAAGGTAATGACCTGAACTATGGCCCAGGTGGTAGCGCAGCTGCTTACCATTTGTATGGCACACCGAGCAAGAATGACCACAGCGAAAAATGGCATAAATTGACATGGCGTTTAGGTTTGCAAACGCAAATCAACAAAAACGAAATGGCTTATGCTGCTTTGGCGACAGGCTATAAAGCCGGTGGCTTCGGTGACCGCACTATGGCATGTGGTGGCGATGCGTCTGGCCCAAATATGCGTAAGTGTGCAGACGGTTCACCTAACGTGGAAACCTTCTTGCCATACAAACCAGAGCTGGTGACGAACTTCGAATTAGGCTACAAAGGCAAGTTCCTTGATAACACCTTGAGTTTGTCGGCAGTTGCATTTGCGATGAATTACAAAGATCAGCAACTGACAGGCACTTACTTCGTCAGCAAATTTGTACCACCTGCACCATGTACTTCTGATCAGCCAAAATGCGACGTTTATGAAACATGGCGTACGATTAACGTAGGAAATACGAAGATCCGCGGCTTGGAAGTGGAATGGGACTATAAACCTTGGCCAGGCGCTAAAGTGGGTGGTGCTTTCACTTTACTTGACACCAAGATTCGTGACTACGGTTCCTATAGTGATGATTACAACTGCGATGCACGTACTGAGTTTGGTTTGACACCATGCGCTCCAGTATTCAACGGTTTGGGCCCAGATAATGGCAAACGTTTGTATGACGTGACCAACAATAATCTGCCAAACGCACCGCGTCGCACGATGATGTTGCACTTCTCACAGAAGTTTGATTTGCCGAGCGGTTTTGCGCTGACTCCGTATGTGAAATGGAACTGGCGTGATAAAGCTTACTTCGATGTTCGCAATGATGAGTTTGCCCACATAGGTCGTTACCAAAAAGCCTACTCACTGATCGATGCATCGATGCGCTTAGATGCACCGGACGACGCATGGCATGCTGAGCTATATGTACGCAATGCGAAAGATAGTAGAGCGGCCTACTGGCGTGGATCAGGGATTGGTGCACAAATGAACTACGCACCAGTGGAACCACGCATGTTTGGTATTCGCTTTGGCTTTAACTATTGATTAGGTACTGATCTTCGCTGCGCTCTCCAGTGTATGGCGAACATCCTTGAGTCCATGTGCGTCGGTCAACGATCGACTGCACTGGGCTCTTTTTTATTATCCGAGTACACTGTTGCGAGAAAAGATGAGATCTAGCATCGTAGCCGTGAAGGAATCAAGATGAGTGATAAAAGAATTCAAGATATCGTCATTGTCGGCGGTGGTACGGCAGGTTGGATGAGTGCAGCCGCACTGGCGCAATTGCTACCGAATGGTCATCGCATTCGCCTCGTCGAATCTGACATGATCTCGACCATCGGCGTCGGTGAGGCGACGATTCCAAGCATACGTAATTTCAATTTGCATCTCGGGATAGACGAAAATGACTTCCTACGTAACACTCAAGGCACTTTTAAACTCGGTATCGAGTTTGTGAATTGGGGTGTGAATGGAAGCAAATACTTTCACGGCTTTGGCTCAGTCGGGCGTGATCAACCGATGGCTAATTTTTACCATTATTGGTTGAAGATGAATCAATTAGGAAAGGTGGGGGGGCTCGAACCTTTCTCGATCAATACCGTCGCTAGCATGATGGGTAAGTTTAGTGTTGGTCGTCCTGATTTACCGAATTCACCACTTTCCGATCTTTCATACGCCTATCATTTTGATGCCGGTTTATATGCCAAGTATTTACGACGCTATGCAGAACAACGTGGCGTGAAGCGTACTGAGGGAAAGATTGTCAAAGTCAATTTGCGAGAAAACGATGGTTTTATCGAGTCTCTGCAAATGGAAAATGGTGAGATCGTTGCAGGTGACTTTTTCATTGATTGTTCAGGCATGGTAGGACTCTTGATTGAACAGGCTCTACACACGGGCTACGAAGATTGGAGTCATTGGTTACCTTGTGATACTGCCATTGCAGTGCCTTGCGCTCTCGGCGGATCTGCGCAAGCACATACTCGCTCTACTGCGCATGAAGCAGGCTGGCAATGGCGCATCCCTTTACAGCACCGCATTGGTAATGGTCATGTATTTTCCAGTAAGTATATGGACGCCGACAAAGCCACACAAATTTTGTTGAATAACCTCGATGGTAGGGCGCTTGCGGAGCCTCGTCAGATTAAGTTCACAACGGGCAAACGCAAACAAGCGTGGAATAAAAACTGTGTAGCGATAGGTTTGTCTGGTGGTTTCATGGAGCCTTTAGAATCCACTAGTATTCATATGGTGAAAACGGGTTTGATGCGTCTGCTGACTTTCTTCCCAAATAAAGAATTTGATCAAGTCGATATCGATAACTACAACCGCTTGACTGATAAAGAATACGCGCAAATTCGCGATTTCCTCATCCTTCACTACAAAGTCAATTCGCGCGATGATAGCGAATTCTGGAAATACTGTCGTGAAATGGATATCCCAGAAAGTCTGAAGATTAAGTTAGATTTATTCGCGAGCAATGGCCGTATTTTGCGTGAGAACGAAGAGCTGTTTCCCGAAGATAGTTGGCTGCAAGTGATGCACGGGCAAGGCATGCGACCACGTCGTTACAGCCCTGTTGTCGATCAGCGTAGTCCAGATGAAATCGCTGGTTTCTTGTACAACACGCAAATGGTGATTCGTAAATGCGTCGATGCCATGCCAACTCATCTCGACTATATACGTGCCAACTGTATGGCACGCGAGGCGGCTTAATTCGGGTCTCGAAGTCAAATTCCCCGCAAACTTCTTTAGCAAGAGTGGGCCTTAGCCCCTCTTGCATCGTTCTCTTCTCTCAGCTTTCCTCATCGACATTCTTAAACATCGACTTTTTCGAGCTTTCTGCCTTGATTAATCGATTTGAATAAGCTTCACCCCATCCCTATACTAAGTTCATCACTTAAACGAATGGAGAAATGTGATGAACATCGACATACAAGCACGAGGTTTTGAATTGACTGACGGTATGCGCGAGCACACCTACCGTCGTCTTAAGTTTGCCACAGATTGGGCATTGGACGAGGTGAGGACTGTGAAAGTTCGTCTGTCCGACGTGAACGGTCCGCGTGGTGGTGAAGATAAGCGTTGTTTGATTCAAATCCCTCTATCGAAAAAACAGCAAATTGTGATTCATGACACCGAAGCCGATTTGTATATCGCTATCGATAAAGCAATTAACCGCGCTGAGCAACTTCTCGCGAAACGTATCGGTCGCTTCAAAGAGCATGCCCGCGTCAAAGCAAACCATTTAGCCTACGACGAGGAAGAAGAGATCAGTGAGAAATAAGAGATTCTGTTTATTCCTTGCTTGAAAGTCCTTAAAACTACTGAATTAAAGAAAGAAATGTCATGAGAACCTATCGTGTGAATAGCCCAGAAGCAATGGCGCGTATTGTGGCTTTGTCGATGTTAGTCGACGGTGGGCTAGATAAATCAGAGTTGGATGTTGTGCATCGTTACGGCATTGTGGAGCGTTTGGGCCTCTCCGAAGATCAATTTGAGAAAATTGTTCATCACTTATGCGAGGACATGTTGCAATGTGCCGATGGGGCTCACTATGGCCAAATAGAAATGGCGAATCCGGCAATCGACAGTATCTTGGAAGAGATTCAAGACCCGCAATTGCGTAAGCAGTTATTACGAATTATGTTAGCGATTGTTGATGCTGACGATAGGCTGAGTGATGGTGAGGCGGTCTTAATCGATCGCGCATTGCAATGTTGGACTTTGGATCTAGTATCTGTCAGCGACACACCCTTGCCACTTGATTTGAATACTGAGCCAGAACATCATCACACGCAGCGACGCGATTACGTCTCGCCCAAGCAAGTGAACATTCTTGAGACCCACTATTAGGCAGGTTTAAGGAGATCAAACGCCTGAGTTTGAGAGAGCTCAAGCGCTAAGTTTTGTGAAGTGAAAATGTATGCCAAAAAAGTTTCTAAGAAGGGTATTGCCGACGCGGGAAACGATAGAAAAGATTCCGATTAGTCGTCGCTTTACGCATCGCCTAGATAGGCCAGGTTTATGGGATGTGGAACGCGAAGCGGTTGCTTTAGGTCTTGCGATCGGTGTGTTGTGCGGCATGATACCAGGGCCTCTGCAGATGATTGCTGCAGTGACCTTGGCATGTTTGCTACGGGTAAATTTGCCGATGGCGATCATCGGTACATTTCTGACGAATCCGATTACGATAGTACCGATTTATATGCTGGCCTATGGCATTGGTCAAAGCTTGAGTGGTACGGGACAGTGGCATGAATTACCCGCGATGCCGGTCACCGATTGGACGCAATTACTGACGAGCTTACAAGCTTGGATTACTTGGGTAGGATCTCTAGGAACACCCTGGTTAGTTGGTATGTTGATTTTGGCTCTGTCATTGGCAGCTTTGAGTTATTGTGCTGTGCAATTGATTTGGCGCATTTGTCGTTTTTGGAGTTTGCGCTGCTTGCAAACACAAAGAAAACATAGGAGCGAGCACATCAACAAAGCGATGATGTAGAATCCGGCCAAGACTTTGTTCATATTGCAAATGAAGAAGGTATTTGCAGCAGAAACGCACGAACAGAAAGGATTTAGCTTTGCCCGCATTGAACTTCAAGCACCTGCGTTACTATTGGATGGTTGCCAAGACAGGCAGCATTGCCAAAGCGGCTGAGCAGTTGCATTTAACCGCGCACGCTGTGAGTGGGCAGATCAATGAATTCGAGCAAAGCCTTGGCGTTGAGCTCTTCAAGAAGAATGGTCGTAACATCGAACTGACCGATGCTGGTCGCCGCATATTGATGTATGCCGATGACATCTTTAATACCGGAGACCAGTTACTCGATGCCTTGCGTGATCATCTCCAAGCACGTCGTCGTACTTTCCGCGTGGGCATTGCCGATGCGGTACCCAAGGTGATCGCCTATCGTTTATTGCAGCCAGCGCTTGAGCTAGAGGAACCAGTACGCTTGAACTGCCGCGAAGGTCGTCTCGATCTGTTGTTAGGCGAGCTTGCTCTGCATCGTTTAGATGTCATCATTGCCGACCGGCCTATGGGTAACCAAACCAGCGTGCGCGCCTATAATCATCTACTTGGCAAATGTGGTCTCACCGTATTTGGAACCGCCACTTTGGCGAAGAAATACGCAGGAAGTTTTCCAGAGTGTTTGACGCATGCGCCATTTTTGATTCCTGGCGAAGACGTGGCGGTACAAGCCAAAATCTTACGCTGGATGGAGCAATGTTCTTTGCATCCCACCATCATCGGGGAGTTTGATGATGGCGCCTTAATGAAAGCCTTTGGTCGTGCTGGGGCCGGCTTCTTTCTTGCGCCAACCGCCATGGAAAAAGAGATTTGTGCCCAATATAAAGTCGTCGCCGTCGGTGAGGTGCCTAGCATAGTCGAAGAGATTTATGTCATTACCGCTGAGCGTAAGTTGAATGACCCAGCCATCTTAGCCATTAGTCAAACGGCGAAACACGATATTTTTAATTGAATTTCTTCTGAACGACCCTTATCGTTAGCAATGGAACTTGTGCGATTTTTGCGAGTCGAATGCGATTGCATTTGACTCCAGTCCATACTCAACGATAAACCTATGTATAAATTTCCTCTGAGCGCCATCGCGCGCAATATCAGTTTTGCGCTGCTAATTGGCACTAGCGTGACGGCGTCAGCGCAAGATGCTACTTCAAAAAAGATTGTCGAGTTAGGCATGCAAGATCCTCAAGCGATGACCTGGCTTGATGTACTGACCAACCGCTTTGGCGGACGTATGGTCGGTAGTGACAATTACACGCATGCAGCGCGTTGGACGCGTGATCAGTTAAGACAATGGGGTTTGCAGGCCGAGTTAGAGGAGGCGGGGCAGCAGCCCGTCGGTTTTAATCGAGGTCCATGGTTTGGCAAAATTATCACGCCAAGCGAAAAATCTTTGCGTTTCGGTACCCCGAGTTTTACCGCAGGCACCAAGGGCGCACAACGAGGTTTAGCGGTACTCGGTCCCGCGAACGAAGCTGAAGCACAAGCGCGCATGGCCGAGTTCAAAGGGGCGTGGATTTTGATTCCAGGCGAAAGCCGAGGGATGGGGCGTGATGGGCGTAAAGAATATAAGCCCGACGCAGTGAGTGTAAAACTGATGGAGGCTGGCGCTTTAGGTACGTTACAGGCGGGTAAAGAACCTTTGGCCTTACTCGATGCGAAACCAACGAGTTGGGACGCCTTGCCAACGATGCCCGATATCAAGTTAACGGCTGCACAGTACACCGACATTCAAGAGCAGCTCAAAAGAGGTGAGAAGGTTGAACTTGAATTTGATATTCGTAATTGGTTCTATCCTGGGCCAGTGCCTTACCATAATGTCGTCGCCAAAATTACCGGTAGCGAGAAGCCCGATGAATACGTGGTGATTGGTGCTCATCTGGATAGCTTTGACAGCGCGACCGGTGCGGTGGATGATGGTTCAGGCGTATCACCGACCATAGAAGCGATGCGACTGTTGGCAAAAGCGGGTGCCAAACCGAAACGCAGTATTGTGATGTTGGCGTCTGCTGGTGAAGAGTTGGGTATTATTGGTGCTGCTTCTTATACCGAAAAGCACGCGAAAGAACTTGATAAAGTCGTCATGATGCTTAACCGCGATGGTGCGCCGGGAGGCATTTCTGGCATCACGGTACCCAGTGCGTGGAAGGCCCCATTTGAGCGGGTAGCGAAGAGTTTGGCGGGTGTGAATCCTGACTATGGATTTGAAGTCAAAGTCAGCGACTATCCACGAATTCGTGCTGAAAGCTTAGCGGGCACCGACGCCTCCGCATTTTCTCTGAAGGGCGTGCCGACGCCATCCGCGGTGAATAAGACCGACTTCAATTATGGCCGTACTTGGCATACCCTATTAGACACTTATAACGAGGTTGTGCCCTACGCCAAAGCACAACAGCATTCAGCGATAGCGATAGCCTTAATGGCTTATGAAGTGGCGAATGCACCGGAAAATTTGAGCCGCGATTCTTACTACTTGCCTTCAGGCTTGTATGTTGAAGTTGGGACTGCACAAGGCAATGTGCTCTTAGAGCTTAATCCAGGTGCAGCACCAGCGAATGTGGCGCGTTTGGTGGGCCAGCTTGAAACCAACTACAAACCAGCCGCTTTTAATCCTGGGGCACCGCGTCCAAGCACACCTGCGCCAGCGATTGGTCAAGTGAGCGCGGTTGATGGTCAATTTGCCTTGAGTTTGAATGGGGCTTGGCCTGACACTGTGTTGAATGAGGTGTCGACAGCAGCGAAAGCGGCTTCGCATTTTGCAATTAATGCGCAAGGAAGAATGCTGATCAGCAAGAACCCGAGCGCGCAGTTACCTGCGGGATTTGTGGCAATAGGCAACCTAAAAGCGGGTCAAGATGCCTTAGAAAAACTTGAGGCGGGAGGCGAGATCCGTCAGATTCGAGTGATACGCGTGGGGGCTGAGGCGAAAGCGTTTGTGGGGGAAGGTCAGAAAAAATAAAGTTTGGCCTCCAACGACTTTCCAATGAAGGCCCGCGTTACTTGATAGCGGGCTTTTTTATGTGTGGAAAGCGTCGATCCGCTTCTAAATCATGTCGCGATCCCTTAAAATCCTTGAATTATTATTTTATACATATTTTTCTAGCCTCAGTGAAATTGAATTCCTAACTGAGTTGCGGATTCGGGCATATACGCGTAACCAATAGTTTGGAATTGATGCGTTGGATATGCAGGATCAAGACCATAGAAGAATAATTCAAAGAGGCCAAATTGCGTTTTAAGATTCTATGTATCGTTGCAAGCTTATGCCTGCACCAGTCAGCATTTTCGACAAATTCGAACAATGCGAAGTTGCCCCATGCGAGCATTTTATTCGGTGCTCGTGAAACCGTTCAGCAAATTGATATTTCTCCCGACGGGAAGCGGATAGTCTATTTAAGCCCCGATGCAGGGCGGGGCACTGTGGCATTAATAGCCGAGCTTGATGGTTCAGTTCCGCCACGAGCTGCAATGACTTCGAATGGTGCTTTCGCAGACCTACGATGGTGTAAATTCGTAAACTCTAAACGTCTAATTTGCCAGATTCGGGGAATGCAAGATGATGATGGGGTATTGATTCCCTTTTCTAGGCTCTTAGCGCTTGACATCGATGGGGGGAATGTCACCACACTCGGGCAGGAAGCCAGTCGATATGATGCGAGGATTCGTCAGTTTGATGGCAAGGTGTTGGATTGGCTGTCTGGCGACAATGACTCAGTTTTGATGATGCGAGATTATGTGCCGGAGTTACGTCGATTTGACTCAAAGATTGGTCGTACTACCGACGGTAAGGGTGTGGACGAGATCAATACACGCACGCTTGAAGTGACGCGACGCGAATCGGCAAATAAGAACGCATCTTATTTTTTAACAGATGGTAGAGGTACAGTCCGAATTAAAGCGCACGAAAAAAAGGAAAACCACACAGGCAATTTAAGTGGCAGGACTACATTCTATTATCGCTTGTTAGGATCCAAAGATTGGATACCGTTTTCAACTTGGGAAGACGGTGTTGGTTTGTTGCCCTTACATGTAGACGCGGAGGCCAATAGTGCTTACGTGTTGAAAAAAGTGGATGGACGCTTAGCTCTTTTCAGGGTAAGTTTGGATGGACAACTACGCGAAGAATTGGTTTATAAGAATGATAAAGTCGATGTCGATCATGTCCTAAAAATAAATCGAAACGGCAAATCGATAGGGGTGTCCTTCGCAGAAGAGCAACGTCAGGCAATCTATTTTGACCCTAAATACTCGAAAATTATTTCGACCCTTAGTGAGGCACTTCCTCAGTTGCCAATGATCGATATTATTGAGTCATCGCGAGATGAGAACAAACTTTTAATCCATGCAGGTAGCGATTCAGATCCCGGGCGGTATTATATCTACGAGGTTTCATCGAATGCTTTAAGGGAAATTTTGTTGGCGCGCCCTGCACTTGAGAATGTGAAAACATCGTCGATGCAAATGGTGAGCTATCCAGCGTCCGATGGTACGCTCATCCCCGCATATTTGACCTTTCCTCCAGGGAAGGAAAATGCAAAGAACCTGCCAGCGATTGTGGTACCACACGGCGGACCGAGTTCTAGGGACGAATGGGGATTTGACTGGTTAAGTCAATTTTTAGCTTATCAAGGATTCGTCGTCATTCAACCTAATTTTCGTGGTTCTGCGGGGTATGGGGATAGTTGGAAACAGCAAAACGGGTTTAAAGGTTGGAAGACTTCAATTGGCGATGTGACAGACGCAGCACATTGGTTAATTCAGAAAGGAATAGCGAATCCTGAGAAGATGGCTATTCTGGGTTGGTCATATGGTGGATATGCAGCGTTACAGGCAAACGTCGTGCAGGCAAATTTGTTTAAAGCAGTCGTAGCGATTGCACCGGTTACTGATTTAGAACTCGTGAAAAGTGAGGCCCGTGAATACACGTCATCGAGTTTGGTTGAGCGGGAAATCGGCGAGGGTATGCATTTGAAAGAGGGATCACCACTTCAGAACGCGGAGAAAATTCAGACGCCAGTTTTGATGTTTCACGGTGATAGGGATATCAACGTCGGAATACAACATTCTCGAAAGATGGACGCTCGCCTTCGAATGCTAAATAAGCCCAGCGAACTTGTTCAGTTTAGAGACTTGGATCACTATTTGAACGATACTTCGGCGCGGATTCAAATGCTCAACAAAATTGATTCCTTTCTGAAGTCAAATTTGAGCCTCAAGTAGAAAATACTTGCCATGCCATGCCATGCCATGAAGTCGAGGAGTGAATTATTCGCTCCTCGATTCTGAGCAAACCATAATATGCATTATTGCTCGACTAATTCCACACGACGATTGCGTGCCCGTCCCGCTTCCTCAGCATTACTAGAAACGGGCGCTAAATTCCCATTGCCTTTGGCGATCAATCGATTGGCATTGATGCGATACGGCGTAGCGGTGAGGGTGCTGACAACAGCTTGTGCGCGTTGTAGTGATAACGTTTGATTGGCGTCGAAGTTTCCAACATTATCGGTGTGGCCGACGATGAAAAATTTGCGGTTCGGCTGTGCTTGCATCAGCTTCGCCATCTCGTCGAGTTGGGCTTTGGATTCGTCTTTGATGCTTGCTTTACCCGTATCGAAGAACAAGCCTTTGAGGGTGACTTTGCCTTCTTCTTGAAGACTATTTTGTAAAGCTGCCGCGTCGACTTCTACTTGGCCTGTTGGCATAGGCTTTGGTTCGGCGACGTGAATATAGGTCAGGCTCAGACCTGTACTATCAAATGCAGCGACTGAGGTGTAGAGCAGAACGTGCGTTTCTTGATCACCGCGCTTGATACTGCCGACGAGCATCATGCCTTTATCCGGTGTGAGGCCAGAACTATGACTGTATCGGCTACTCGTCGGCGTATAAATACTACCTTCTGCCCATTGCATACCTTTGTTCGGCTCATTCATGTCTTTCCACGCCCAATACAGCGCTGTGCATTGCATTTCGCAGACGAAGCGAACTTTGACACCTGCACTTTGTAAGGCTTGCTGGTAGTTACGGAACACTTCAACCGGCATCTTCCCGCGCGGCGCAAGATAAACGATGCGGGTTTGTTTGCCTTCGAGCGTCACTATATCTTGAAACTTTTTGTCTTTACCGAGGACATTCGATGTCGGGAACTTCGTGATATCCCACTCTGCACTGGAATAACCAGTCAGCCAAGAACCCGCGAAGCGCTTGATGAATGGATGATCGGCACTCTTTGGCACGTCTTTGCCCCAGTACTTGGCTTCATCGCTTTGCGCTTGTACAGGTGTAGTTGTGAGTGCCAGAAACAGGCTAGCAAAAAGTGGAAGCGCGAGACGAAGTTTCAAAGGTGTTCCTTTCGAATAAAGCGGAAAAATTGCCGACGAAGTATCGCCTAATCAAGGTATTTGTGTAAACATAAAGTCTTTCCTGAAATGGAAAGCAATTTTTCCTTAACGCTGGAGATGCCAATGGGTGCACAAGAAATCTTGAAACAATTAGAAAGTTTAGGTGCCGAGTCTTACCGCAATGTATTGCTTAAGCACGGCGTGCAAGATCCTGTGTTCGGCGTCAAGATCGAAGAGATGAAAAAGATCTTGAAAGCGCATAAGGGTGATACCGCTCTCGCGTGCGATTTGTATGCGACAGGTAATTACGATGCACAGTATATGGCGGGTCTGATGGCCAATGGCAAGGAGATGAGCAAGCAGCAGTTACAGCTCTGGTTAGAGACCGCCAACTGCAATGCCATACGTCGTTACAGCGTTGCATGGGTCGTCGTCGAAAGTAAATTCGCGGTTGAATTGATTAACGAATGGGGTAGTTCTGCGCAGGAAGACGTTGCCGCCACCGCATGGGCGAGCTTGATCACTTATGTCTCGGTCACACCTGATGCGGAGCTTGATTTGGATTGGTTAAAGCGCTTACTCGACTTCGCCCAAACTAGTATTCATCAACAGCCGAACGAGGTACGTTCTGGCATGAATAGCTTTGTGATCGCTCTAGGCTCTTTTGTCGCCGCTTTGAGTGAGGCTGCATTACACGCGGGTGAAGCGATAGGCACTGTGAGTATTGATGTCGGTGATACCGCTTGTAAGATTCCGTTTGCGCCTGATTACATCCGCAAAGTTGCAGCGCGTGGCGCGATTGGTAAGAAGCGTAAAGAAATTAAATGTTAAAGATTAGCGTGATTTTTACCTGTCTATATTGAGGAGTTACATTGTTTAGTTTACTGGTACGTATTGTTTTGTTTGTGGTCGGTATAGCGATGATGCTCGACACGACTTTGCCAACTCGAAACGAAGAAGTGAAGGTAGATCTGCATAGAAATTCAACCACAAAGGAACGCACGATCAACGCTGACGGCACCAAGACTGTCGACATTAATAGTCATTACCAACTGTATTTTATTGGCGGCAAAGTTGATTATTGTAATGTCGGTTACGACGCGTATACACGCTTAAAGGATGGCGATAAGATTTCGGTAAGATCGACCAAAATATTTGAGAAGTGCATACAAATTAGCAAAGAAGATGAGCCGATCAAAGACGAACGCTATTGGCGTATGATGACTTGTATTATCGGTTTGCTGTGTATCGCCGCAGCTTTTGGTTTGATCGATTTCGACAGCGATAATGGCTTCAGCATTGGTACTCGGTCTTCGACTAATTGACACCAGCTTGCTTCTTAAATCGAAAAAACGCATTCAAACACAGTCGTGATTGTGCTACTTGTTCGCTTAGCAAAGTCGCATCGCTAATATGTGCCGCATGAAAGACCGTGCCTTCGTAGAAAATCGCACGATTCCATTTTGCTGCGACTGTTTGTCTTAGTTCAAACCATGGATTCGATTGATAGCAATAACTGGGTGTTTGCTGAATTTGTTCGGTGAGCAGCGTATTGTCGCCTTGCGCCGCGAGTCGTAGAAAATCACGTACTTGATCCAAGTCTCGCGCTGGCTGAAAAAAGCTGGTGCCGCCGAGCTCAGGGCGATCAAATAAATACACGACCGATGCACCGATGCCCATACCCGTAGGCAGGGTTTCCGCATCACGATGACACAGTCTTTGCAAAGGATGAAGCTGATCGGCTTGTAGTGTGGTCATCGAGATACGACAGGCGCTGCCTAAATTTCGTCTGACTTCAAAATAGGGGCGTAGCTTGAGCATAAAGAACTGTTCGAACTGTATTGCAAAGTGCCGCCCCATATCCATTTCAAGACCAGGGAAGTAGTTGTCTTGATCGTAGCGAAATCCTGATTGACCTTGACGGGCAAAGTCGACGATCTCTTCTGGGTTGAGCAGAAAATCGTCGATCACCACACACTGATGGCCCTCAAACAGCGGCAATACCGCGATCTTCGCCTGGTGATTGAACTGCGCTGAGGGTGGATTTAGCATCAGGTATTTTGCCTATTTCTTGATCTATTTTTTCGATTTACTTTTGATATACGCGCACGTAATCGATTTCGAATTTGCTCGGAAAGATACTATCATCGACCGCACCACCAAGATCGCCACCAATCGCCAGATTCAATAAGAGATATTGCGGCTGGTCGAAAGGCCATTTTTTATAGTCGCCTGTTT
>CANHZI010000101.1 GCA_947464955.1 Oxalobacteraceae bacterium | reverse complement strand
GTGTTTGATCGCTTCATTGCTACCCAATTCCAAACGCACCTTAGGTTGAAAACGTTTTTTCGCAAAAAAGGCATTGCATGCAAGACGCGTACCGGATCCGGGCTCGCGCAAAATAAACTGTTCTTCTTTAAGTTCTGACAAACTAATCGATTTTCTCTGCGCCAGAACGTGCTTACGGGGGGCAATCACGGAAAGTGGGTTCTCCATAAATGCAAAACATTCAAGGTCAAGTTCCGCAGGCGGCATCGACATGATGTATAAGTCATCTGCATTTTCCTTAAGGCGACTGACGACGCCATCGCGATTCAATACTTCAAACGAAATATCGATTTCGGGATATTTCTTAAAGAAACTTCCGAGCATCCGTGGTACGAAATACTTCGCAGTGCTGACCAAGGCCACGCGCAGACTGCCTTGCGTATGCCCTTTCAATGCATGAATACTTTGCTCGAGAAATTGCAATTCATCGCGGATCAAGCGCGCAGACCTGGCCACCGCTTCGCCTGCAGAAGTAAGAAATACTTGTTTGCCGATAACCTCATACAGAGGCAAGCCGACCTGATCTGCCATCGCTTTTAATTGCATAGAAACCGTAGGCTGAGTGATATGACACGCCTTCGCGGCAATGGTTAGACTGCCGTGCTCAGCCACCGCCAGCAAGACATTCATTTGACGAACGGTGAAATGCATAAACTGAACCTCGTCTTGATCATCGATAAAATACGATGATATTCATTGAAATAATTGATTTTACTCTATTTTAAGGAAAGCTTAAGATGACGCCATATTTTTGAATACGGCACGACGAATCGGAAAACTCAATGCATGGCTTACTTGACCCTACTATTCTCTTTTTTATTTTTGGCTTATTTGCCGGTCTCGCAAAATCAAATCTAGAAATTCCACCCGCAATTTCTAAGTTTTTATCTTTATACCTGTTGATGGCCCTTGGTCTAAAGGGCGGTTTCGCCCTAGCGAAATCTGGGATGAATGAGAGCATTATCATTAGCCTTGCTTGCGCAGTTGGCTTGGCAGTGATTATTCCGCTTATTTCATTTTACATACTTCGTCGCATCATCTCTGCATTCGATGCGGCCGCAGTATCCGCCACCTATGGCTCGGTGAGTGCGGTTACATTTATCACGGCAACACAAGTCTTGGAGGCAGCACAGATTAATTTTGGCGGCCATATGTCTGCTGCGATGGCTTTAATGGAATCGCCAGCGATCATCTTGGCTGTACTCTTCGCCAATAAGGTACGACAAAGTCAGCCAACCCCGACTCAAGCCTCGGAATTCAAGCTCTCAAGCTTACTCCACGAGTCGCTTACAGATGGTGCACAGTTACTTCTAATGGGATCACTTCTGATTGGCATATTCAGCGGTGAACATGGACAGGCGATGATGAAACCGTTCTCAGTTGACCTTTTCAAAGGCTTGCTGGCATTCTTCTTACTCGATATGGGTCTGAATGCAGCGCGCAATCTTCCGGGCTTAAAGGGTCAATCGCTGTTGGTGTTTGTGTATGCCCTTATTGCACCAGTCGTGCATGCCAGTCTCGCATTTGCCCTCGCAAAGTTTTTTGGCTTCGAGCTAGGTAATGCTGTATTGCTGATGGTGTTAGCGGCGAGTGCATCATATATTGCCGTACCAGCGGTGGTGCGATATGCGATTCCTGAAGCGAATCCCTCTTTATATATCGGCATGTCGCTCGGCATTACCTTTCCATTTAACATCGTCATCGGTATCCCTATGTATCTGAAGATCGCCCAGACTTACCTTTAAATTCTCGAAAAACTAGCTCACACAATAAGAAGGGCCTGCGCTTGTAACACGTACGTGTCGAGCTCAGGCCCTCAATGTTTCATAAGTATTACTATACTACGGGTAATTATGGCAGTGCGCTTAGATTGACGTTCGGCGCAACACCATTCGCAGTGCGATTAAAGTTCTGGTTGACTGGTACATAATTCGCAAAGAAGCCACCATTGCGCAAGTAGAACCTTCCACCTTCAACACCACCTGCGTAATCCAAACGCTGTTGATTCGTTACCGTTGCATCGCCGGTGTAGCGCATTTGCGTCGATTCAGTCCAAACGCCAGTATTGCTACGCGCCCACTGGTTACCCAGTAACACCTTACGGCCAAGATAGCCATTTTCCACTTCGAAGTTTTCTAAGAAGGAATGATTTCCCGTCAGGTAGGAATTATTGGTTGCGGGACGTTTCCAGGTGGCGATAAAGCGCCAAGTATTTGTTTCAGGTGTAAAGAACCACGCAGAATAACTAGTATTGCCAGCACCGTCTGGTTGTCCCCTTGTGATGAACTTGTAAGTACTACCTGCCTTCCAATTGAAAACTAAATAGGTCTGACCGCCAGTTCCTTCACCGCCGAAACTATTATCAACAACATTCGGCCCTTTACGCACCAGCGTTGTTTTGGCATTGTTGTCACCATCCCAAACCGAGAACAAGATCCATCGCTCGGTTGTTGATTTAACCTGCATGCCGGCATAACCACCATTAAAGCCATTCGACATAAAGTAAGAGCCGATCTTATCTTCACCGACGGGTACTGTAATCTCATTGTAGAAATATTCTGTATTGGCCGGAGTCACATATCCACTGTGGATAGAAGGCCCGCGTCGAGACCAATAAAAGTTAGCGACGTCGTTGGCAAATTGCATGCCATTGCTTGCGGCGGTTCCGGCAATTTTCAAAGCTGAGACATCACCAAAATAAGAACCCACTTTACTTACGCCTTGCAAGTCCACTTTCACGTATCCTGCTGCCGGAATATTTACCGAACCGACGTCATAGGTTTTACTGGTCGTGCCGCTCAAGTTGACTGTAAATGGTGTGCCGTTAATCGTGACCTTCACCTTGCTACTTGTTGCACCGTTTAAACTGGCGACCATCCCAAGCTTCAACACGCCAGCTTGCGCAAGCCGAAAATACACACTTGTCACAGTGCTTGAATTGGTCCAATTACCGAGTCCGCCATCTCCAATCACTTCACTTGCATTTGCGGTGCTCGTAGTAATGAAGGCATTGCCTCCAAGCGGAACACTGGCGTTATAGACCGTTGCTAATGGCGCTGGTGCAGGTCCAGAAACCGTGTTCGCCTCGCCTGCTTGCCCACCACAACCACTTAATACCGTTCCCATGCTGAGTAGGCCTATCAAGCCCAAAAGCACAGCACTTCTTCTCAGATTATTCATGTTACGTCTCCCTTGTTATCTATTTATCTGAAATCTTTGACACGCAGTACCACAGCAGCGAGCCAGAGTTACACACGTTTCACTGAGTTGAGAGTCAAAATCCAAACTTCTGGCTTCAATTCAAGCCGCCAGATGAGACAGATAGGTCAACATCAGTTGTGTGAAATGATTGTAGGAAGAGCTAGAGAATGCTGCCAGCGATATAAATTTTATGTTTCATGTACAAAAATTGAATGGTAAGCAGAACAGTGAAGTCAATAGTTCGAATCGCGTTATGCATAAAAAAACGCAGAGTGCTGTGAAGCAAACTCTGCGTTTTCGATGATGGCATCGTTAAATCAAGCGACCCAAACCCTTGCGTTGCGGAACATACGCATCCATGGAGAATCTTCACCCCATGCTTCCGGCGCCCATGAATGAACCGCGGTGCGGAACACACGTTCAGGATGCGGCATCATCACCGTAAAGCGACCGTCTTCATTGGTCACCGACGTCAAGCCATTTGGCGAACCATTTGGATTGTATGGATACGCTTCTGTTGCTTGTCCGTGATGATTCACAAAGCGCATCGCTGCCAATGCGGAGTTGATATCACCGGTGGTAGAGAAGTCCGCAAAACCTTCACCATGTGCTACCGCGATTGGTGTTTGCGTTCCCGCCATACCTTGGAAGAAGATCGATTGCGATTCGAGAATTTCGACCATCGCAAAACGGCCTTCAAACTGCTCTGATTTATTCTTCGTAAACTTCGGCCATGCTTGCGCACCAGGAATGATGGACTTCAGATTACTCATCATTTGGCAACCATTACAAATGCCGAGGCCAAAACTATCTGCACGATGGAAGAATTCTGAGAATTGATCCGACATCATGTCATTGAACAAAATTGTTTTCGCCCAGCCTTCGCCTGCACCTAATACGTCACCGTAAGAGAAACCACCGACCGCGATCAAGCCTTTGAAATCGGCCAATTTGGCACGACCCGCAATCAGATCACTCATGTGCACGTCAACCGCTGCAAAGCCAGCTTTGTGCATCACATACGCGGTTTCGATGTGAGAGTTCACACCTTGTTCACGTAAGATAGCGACTTTAGGACGAGCACCAGTCGCAATGAAAGGTGCGGCGATATCGGCTTGAGCATCAAACGTCAGTTTTGGTTGCATGCCTGGATCAGACTCATCTGCCAAGCGAGCATATTCAGCATCAGCACAGGCTGGATTATCACGCATACGCGCGATTTGCCAGCTTGTTTTACTCCAGATTTGATGCAAGGCGCTGCGTGATTCACGATAAATTTCTTTAGCATCGCGCATGAACGATATGATGCCCGTCGTATTTGGCTTACCGATTTCGTGGCTGCATGCACCTAAATTATGTGCACGCAATACATCCATCACTTCGCTACGTTGCTCCGTGCGTACTTGAATAACAGCACCGAGCTCTTCGTTAAACAAAGCGCGCAAAGTCAATTCATTGCGACGTTCCGCAACCTGCCCCGCCCAGTTCTTGGCATCGCCATGATCGGCGGCATGCTCACCTTCCATCGTCAACATGTCGAGATTGATCGCAAGGCCGCTGCGACCTGCAAACGCCATCTCACATAAAGTTGCATACAGACCGCCATCAGAACGATCATGATAGGCGAGTAATTTATCTTCTTTAATCAATTGCTGAACAGAAGCGAAGAAAGCTTTGAGGTCTTCTGCCTTGTCCACATCAGGTGTTTGATCACCAATCTTTTGCATTACTTGTGCAAACGCCGATGCGCCCAAACGGTTCTTGCCACGACCAAGGTCGATCAAGATCAGGCTAGTGTCACCTGCATCTAATTTGATTTGTGGCGTGACGCATTTACGGATGTCATACACCGGCGCGAATGCGGAAATAATCAAAGACACGGGAGATGTCACCGACTTGTCGCCCGCCTCATCTTTCCATGTTGTACGCATCGATAAAGAATCTTTACCGACTGGAATAGAAATTCCTAAGGCTGGGCACAACTCCATACCAACCGCTTTCACGGTATCAAACAAAGCCGCATCTTGACCAGGTTGGCCGCATGCTGCCATCCAGTTTGCCGACAACTTAATGTTTTCAATCGAAGCGATCGGTGCCGCCGCGATATTGGTAATCGCTTCACCGACGGCCATACGACCAGAGGCTGCTGCATCAATCACGGCCACTGGTGTGCGCTCACCCATAGCCATCGCTTCACCGAGGTGGCCTTCCAAGCTCATTGCTGTCACCGCACAATCGGCCACTGGCACTTGCCAAGGGCCTACCATTTGATCACGCACCGACATAGCACCGACTGTACGATCACCGATCGTTACAAGGAAAGACTTATCAGCCACTGTTGGCAAACTCAATACGCGTTCCGCCGCTACTTTCAAGTCCATGCCGGTTAAATCAATCGCCGGAAAATCGCGTTTCACATGTTCTACTTGACGATGCATTTTCGGTGGTTTACCCAGCAAAACATTCATCGGCATATCCACCGGAGAATTGTCGTTAAGCGGATCAATCACTTTCAATTGACGCTCTTCTGTCGCCGTACCAACCACCGCGAACAAGCAACGTTCACGTTCACAGAAATACTGGAACAGTGGCAAACTGTCTGGCGCGATCGCTAATACATAACGTTCTTGTGACTCATTACTCCAAATTTCTTTGGGAGCCATGCCACTCTCTTCCAACGGTACTTTACGCAAATCAAAAATGGCGCCACGTTTTGCATCATTCGTAATTTCTGGGAAAGCGTTAGACAAGCCGCCTGCACCAACGTCATGGATAGACAAGATAGGATTTTTGTCGCCCAGTTGCCAGCACGAGTTAATCACTTCTTGAGCGCGACGTTCCATCTCTGGATTGCCACGTTGAACGGAATCAAAATCAAGGTCAGCAGTATTGCTGCCGGTTGCCATGGATGAAGCAGCACTTCCGCCCATACCGATACGCATGCCTGGGCCACCGAGTTGAATCAGCAAACTACCCACTGGCAAATCAAATTTTTTGGTATGTTGATCATTGATATTACCAATACCACCGGCAATCATAATTGGCTTGTGATAACCGTGCACCGTGCCACCGACATTTTGTTCGTAAGTACGGAAGTAACCACCGAGTACTGGACGACCAAATTCATTACTAAATGCCGCGCCACCAATTGGGCCTTCGATCATGATTTGCAGCGGTGATGCAATACGATCAGGTTTGCCATATTGGTTTGTGGTAGCAGCATTCGATGTCACATCAGTCGCATTTTCCCAAGCTTGTACATTGCCTGGCAAATTCAAGTTGGACACCGTAAAGCCAGTCAGGCCCGCTTTCGGCTTCGCACCACGGCCGGTAGCGCCTTCATCACGAATCTCGCCGCCTGCACCGGTCGAAGCGCCAGGAAATGGTGAAATCGCTGTCGGGTGATTATGGGTTTCCACTTTCATCAAGGTATGCGTCAACTCAACGGAAGCTTGATACTCGTTGCCGTTGTCCGCGCCATTTGGATAGAAACGGGTAACCGTCGCACCTTCCATAATGGACGAATTGTCGCTGTAGGCAACGATCGTGCCCTTTGGTTGTAACAAGTGCGTATTCTTAATCATGCCGAATAGTGAGATATCTTTTTTCTCACCATCGATGGTCCAATCCGCATTGAAAATCTTATGACGGCAATGTTCACTATTTGCTTGCGCAAACATCATTAATTCAACATCGGTTGGATTACGTTTGGCTGCGGTAAACGCATCAACCAAATAATCAACTTCATCATCGGATAAGGCCAAGCCCAGTGCAGAGTTGGCTTCGACCAGTGCAGTTTTGCCGCCGGCTAAAACATCGACATATTCCAAAGGTTTTGCTTCAAGTTCTTGGAACAAACCGCTGGCCGCATCGAGCTCATCGAGCACCATTTCTGTCATGCGATCATGCAACAAAGCGACTACCGCCTGCTTTGCTTCCTCACTAAGTTTCTTCGCGCCACCCAAGAGTCCAGTTTTCAACTGCACGAAATATTGCACACCGCGCTCTAAGCGCTTGATTTGGTGCATGCCGCAATTGTGCGTGATATCGGTAGCCTTGGATGCCCATGGAGAAATCGTGCCAAAGCGTGGGATCACCACAAAACGTTCACCCTCCTCGCTACCTACAAAAGCGTCGCCATAAACAAGCAAAGCTTCAAGGCGTTTCACTTCAGCATCCGACAGAGGTGCTGAGGCATCGACGAAGTGCACAAAGCGCGCTGTTACACCAACAATATTGGCATCAGCAGTTTGTAGGCGGGAAAGAAGACCGTTAGTTCGGAAAGCAGACAGGGCATTAGAGCCTGGCAATATCAACATGGCGTGAAAGTAGTTGAGGCAAGGTGGCTGATCTCAAGGGCTCGTGATAACGAGAGATCACAGACACATCGCGGGTTGGAACGGAAAACAAGATTATACCTTGATGTGGCTGACGACTCCAGCCTTGAACTTAGTTTCTACATGATATCCAAGACTTGAGCCTGATGGTGTGCACCATTCACTCTTACAATCAAATTAGCTTGTGCTGACAGAGGAGTTTAGCCAGAAGCTACTTATTGTTCGTATTTTTGTTTAAATCAATTGCAGGAAAATCAATGGTCTCAAACTCAATAATATTGAAGTCCGCCTCACTCACCGGATCGACTTTCGGGGCCGGAGGCGCTGCCCGGCCTGAATTAACCAAAACATTCTGCATTTCCACATCTAAAGATTTCAAGCGCTCGAGTTCATGAGCAATACCTAGCAACATCAAGATATCTCGATAAACCGGCAGGTCAAAACCAGCACGCTTACCCTCACGGTCGTCAACCAAGAGGCTTTCCAAATAAGGAATAATTTCATGCCCATTCCAAAGCGAACAAATTCGCCCGACTAAGTGTTCAAAATCCTCAAGATTTCTGAACTGCAATATCGATAAATCCGCGTCATATTCAGGAATATTGGCATTAAAATACACAATGAATCGATCACGCAATTGATTATATCGAACGGCATCGTTCACCGTCCGATACAGATCGAGTAAGAACAACCAAGGTAAAGGCGAGTCAGGATGCTCGATACGCTCTTGGGGTTGCAAAATTTCGATTGCACGAAGCGGATCGTTCATCGAAATCCAAAACTCCGCCTCTTGCGTGACATCAGAGATCTCTTCAACCTTAACTGAGCTGCCGCGTGGAGAGAAGAAGTTAAAAATACTGCTATTGGTTTCTTCTAAAGTTGGTGTTCGTTGCAGTCCACTGTTTGTCACTTCACCAAGCGTGGAATCTTGAAAACTCGGTTTTTGTGTTGTCGATTTTTGCTCTTTTTCAGCAATGTCATTCCCTTTTGCGCCACTCACTACCTTCAAGCCAAAATCGGTATTAAGTTCAGATATTGCCAACTCAATATCATCATCAACTTGAGCGTCATGACTTCCTTGCCACCAGCTAGTCGATGGGTTGCTTAAGTTCTTTCTAATATAAAAAAGTAAAGCGACAATCACGCCAATGGCCAATAAGGCCACAGCACCAAGCAAGATCAACCAAAAGTCAAACTGAGATTTCTTCTGCAAATCGTCCAATGCAGTTTTATCCTGCATGCTTTGCTGTCTGAGCAATTCCGTTTCTCGCTTAAGTTTTGCGATCTCTGCTAAATCATCTTGCTTTGATAACGGAACACCCACTGGTGGCATCTCATCGCGCAACAATGCCGCCATTCGCGCCTGGGCTGCACGCAATTCCTCATTATTTTGGAGTAATTGTTGGCCCGCCTCACTACTCAAAACATCGCTCATTTTGAGACCCTGAGGCAATTGCGGCATCACCACCTCATCCGAAAGTTTCAGGACATCACGCGCTGGCTTGTTTAGCTTTTTGGCAGCCTTCGAAGAAGATGTTTGCGTAGGTGCACTCGGGCTTGCCGCTGTAAAGTCGACATTAGGATTACCTTCTTTCGATTTTTTCCGGCGACTCTTCTCGGCAAGTGGAGCGGCCATTGATTCCGATTGGCTCGCTAATTTAGGCGAAGAATCTGTCTGACCAGCAAATGGAGACTCATCGCGCGCGTGAAGAGTCGCTGCATGGGTCGCATCTGGCGGATCAAGCAAAATGGAAAACTCACGATGCAATTGCGTTTCACAATTGATATCAATGATCAAAGTAACTGCCGGCTCGTTGATCGCCTGTTTTGTCGTAAAACTCAGCGCACGTTTATTTTGTTTTTGATAGAAACTGACATTGACGCTTGCCAGAAAAACACCATCAATAGAATTGACTCGGGCGCGCAAACAGGAGGTATTGAGGACGTCAGTCTCGGCGCCGAGAATATCCGAATGCGCCAACAAATTTTGACCAAGGCTAGACTTTACGCGAATTTCACCCAAACCCAAGGCGAACGAAGACCCTGCCGATCCCATGATGAGAGACAGGCAAAGCATAAAACTAAGGACTATGCGTTGCTTTGTTACTGAAATAATTTTTCCTTCGGAAGTCATGAATTCTTAATGTAATTATTTTCCATCCGACACTATTTGCAATGTTACTTCTTTTATATGTAGAGGCAAAGAAAAAACCCACAAATTTTCGTTAAAGAAAGTAACTTTACTCACAAATAAAACAGGTCCGACAAATCCATAACAAAAGTCACTAGCAAATAAGATAAGACCAAAGCAAATAGAACTTACGCTATATCGCTTTCTACTTTTCCATCATTTTTTTTGCTATCCCTCGTATTATATTCACTTCTTCAACTTCAAGTTGCGTTCGAGCAAACAATCGTTTCAACCTAGGCATCAATTTCTTAGGGTTATCGGCATCAAGGAACTTAATCTTAACCAATGCCTGTTCCAAGTGTTCGTACATACCATCAATTTGTTGATTGGAAGCCAACTCACCCGAGAAACCAATTTTCGACATTGGTGACATGGTCAATAAATCATCGACACTGGTTCTAATCGCCATTCTCGCCTCATAGGCCAATACTTGAATGGCTTGAGCCAAGTTTAGCGACGAATAATTGGGGTTTGCAGAAATGTTCACCAAGGCGTTGCAACTCGTCACAATTTCATTAGGAAGACCATATCGCTCGTTACCAAAAACCAAGGCGGTATTACCAACAGCAAATGCAGCAAATTGCGTTGCGAATTCTCTGGCCTCCAACACAGGCGGCGAAAACTCCCTGAGTCGAGCGCTGACGGCCACGACAAAAGAACAATCATTTAGCGCCTCTTTCACCGAGGACACGATCTTTGCGTTATCCAAGACATCCTGCGCCCCGCTGGCAAAGGCAATCGCCTCAGGCTGCTGTAGGGCATCCTCGAAGCGCGGATTGACCAGATACAATTGACCAAAACCCATGGTTTTGATCGCCCGCGCCGCTGCACCGATATTACCGGGATGACTAGTCTCCACCAGTACAAACCTAAGTTGATCGTATTTGTTTTTTTGTTGCATGAATCTACTTATTTTTTAATTGAAGAATATTTTTAAGTGATGAGCCACGAGGATCTGACTCTATTCGCGATGCCAAATTAATAGCACTATTTATTTCAATGCTAGCGCGCTCGAATGAATTGAAAAAGTCCGCAATTTCGATTTAATCGGCAGCATTTTGGGTTAAAATACTACATTACGCGATTAAATACCTTCGGTATTTCAACGCACCGCTCTTTAATTTAATCTTTGTGCGAAACGATAACCACTGCTGTCATTCGACAACGTGGACACTAGCGTGCCGCCATTTTAACGGAAACTCTCATGCACCCAATGCTTAATACGGCTATTAAGGCCGCTCGTCGCGCTTCAACCATTATCAATCGTGCTTCATTTGATATTGATCGTGTTCAAATCAGTGAAAAACAAAATAATGATTTCGTCACTGAGGTCGACCGCGCTGCAGAAGCCGCCATCATTGAGGTCTTGACTACCGCTTACCCAGATCATGCGATTCTTGCAGAAGAATCTGGTGCATCCAAAAATCTCCACGACGAAAACGAAAACGTTTGGATCATCGATCCACTCGATGGCACGACAAATTTCATCCACGGCTTTCCACAATACAGTATCTCAATCGCGCTACAACAAAAAGGTATCATCACCCAAGCTGTTGTGTACGATCCGACTCGCAATGAGCTCTTCACTGCATCAAAAGGTGCGGGTGCATTTCTCAACGACAAGCGGATTCGCGTCACCAAACTCGACAAAATGGCAGACGCATTGATTGGCACGGGCTTTTCTGGTCGCGACATGTCCAAGATCGATGAGTACATGGAAATGTATAAGATCATGACGCAGAAATGCCAAGGATTGCGTCGTCCAGGTTCTGCCGCTTTAGATTTAGCTTACGTTGCTATGGGTCGTCTTGACGGCTTCTTCGAGAAAGGTTTAGCACCTTGGGATATCGCAGCGGGTTCACTGATCGTAACTGAAGCAGGTGGCATTGTCGGCACGTTCTCTGGCGAATCTGATTACTTGTACAAAGGTGATGTATTAGCAGGCACACCAAAAGTATTTGGACAAATGGTTAACGCACTACAAAGTTTTGCCAAGTAACAGTTTCATATTTATTTCACTTATTTCGGAGTGCTGCAAATTCCACAAGAATTTCGTACGCACTCCGCTAAGTTCATAGCAGTACACGAATCCTTCTTACCTCCCGTAAGCGATTCGTTTTTATAGAAATTAGCATGACCACATTCTCAGATCTCGGGCTCTCCGAGTCCATCGTTCGCGCAGTAAGCGAACATGGTTACACTTCCCCTACGCCGATACAG
The DNA here is from genome assembly GCA_947464955.1 of Oxalobacteraceae bacterium. Lineage (GTDB taxonomy): Bacteria > Pseudomonadota > Gammaproteobacteria > Burkholderiales > Burkholderiaceae_D > Undibacterium. Next base: position 5,943 of record CANHZI010000101.1, on the reverse strand, counting down.
GCACAAGCGATTCCAGCAGTTATACAAGGCGGAGATCTCTTGGCGGGGGCACAAACCGGCACAGGCAAAACAGCCGGCTTCACCCTACCACTACTCGAACGTTTACTGCGTAGTAAACTAGTTCCTAAAAATAAGACTGACAAACGTCCAATTCGCGTTTTAGTGTTAACACCAACCCGTGAGCTGGCCGCCCAAGTAGAAGAAAGCGTGCGAACCTATGGCAAACACACGCCGCTCAACTCAGGTGTGATTTTTGGCGGCGTTGGCATCAATCCACAAATTAAGTTATTGAAGAATGGTGTCGACGTTTTGGTCGCCACCCCAGGTCGCCTCTTGGACCATCATCAACAAAACACAATCGATCTCAAAAATATAGAAATCCTCGTGTTGGATGAAGCTGACCGCATGTTAGACATGGGCTTCATTCACGACATCAAAAAGGTCTTAGCGATCTTGCCGAGCAAACGCCAAAACCTACTCTTTTCAGCAACGTTCTCGGACGATATAAAAGCGCTCGCTGACAAGCTACTAAATAATCCAGCGATGATCGAAGTTGCGCGCCGCAATTCAACGGTAGAAGTCATTGCACAAAAAGTACACCCGGTTGACCGCGACAAGAAACATCCCATGTTGGCGCATCTGATTAAGACCCAGCAATGGTCGCAAGTCTTGGTTTTCACCCGTACCAAACATGGTGCGAATAAGTTGGTTGAGCAGCTAGCCCGCGACAGCATTAATGCGATGGCTATTCATGGGAACAAAAGCCAATCGGCGCGCACTAAAGCACTTGCCGAGTTTAAAGACGGTAGTTTGACTGTGTTGGTAGCCACCGATATCGCAGCGCGCGGCATTGATATCGACCAATTACCGCACGTCGTCAATTATGATCTACCAAACGTTCCAGAGGACTACGTTCATCGCATCGGTCGAACGGGTCGAGCAGGAGCTACTGGCGAGGCAGTATCTTTGGTTTGCGTGGATGAATTCAAACTACTCGCCGACATCGAAAAATTCATCAAGCGTCAAATTCCTCAAGAGATGATTGATGGTTTTATTCCAGACCCGAATGCAAAAGCCCAACCAATCCAATTGCGGAGTTTTCCGCAGCCTGTTCAAGGTAGGGGACGAAGCAACGGTGGTCGCAGCACGAGTGCAAAGCAAGGCAACCGACCAAGCGCAACTTCAGGCAACAAGCCTAACCGCAACGCTGCCCCAAAACCAACAGGGGCAAAACCGGCATTTAAGCAAAGCACACCACGTCGCTCTGGTGGCCGCGGCGGCGCTTAAAACGACATTTAAATTTTGAAAACGGGCCGTACTGAGTATCGCCCGTTTTTTTACGTCTACTTGGACGAATAAAGTCAATGTAAAACTACGGTTTTTCAAAGCATTTGCGCTATGATTTCAGACTTAGCGCCTAATAATGCCAACTCCCTATTTAGAAGAAACCCAAGACTATGGCAGCAGTAGAATCAAACCACACTCCTATGATGCGTCAGTATCTGGCAATCAAAGCCGATTACCCCGATACGCTCGTGTTTTATCGTATGGGAGATTTTTATGAATTGTTTTTTGAAGATGCTGAAAAAGTATCCCGCATACTTGGTATCACATTAACGCAACGAGGTAGCTCGAACGGTGTCCCGATCAAAATGGCTGGCGTTCCCTTTCACTCGTTGGAACCATATCTCGCGAAGTTGGTAAAGATTGGTGAATCAGCCGCGATTTGCGAGCAAATTGGCGATCCTGCAACCAGCAAAGGACCAGTCGAACGCAAGGTCATGCGAGTGATTACGCCTGGAACATTGACTGACACTGATTTGCTTCCAGAAAAATCTGAACGCCCTTTACTCGCAATTGCATTATTTAGTCAACGCAAGACCTTTACGGTCGGTCTAGCTTGGCTGTCACTGGCCAGTGGCGGGCTGAAATTAATGGAGTTTAGCACCGACGAAAAGTCATTACAGGTGCGCCTACAACATGAGTTAGAGCGTATTTCCCCAGCCGAGGTCTTATGCTCGGCTGGTGCAGTGATCTTCGACCAGATTCGCTCTGAATTGCCAGGCAAATTTTCGGAGGTGCCTGACTGGCACTTCGACGTAAAGCAAGGTCAAAAGGCATTACAAGACCAACTTGCCACGACCTCATTGACTGGCTTTGGAGTCGAAAACTTCGGCGCCGCTTTAGGCGCTGCGGGCGCATTATTACGCTATGCTGAATCAACGCAAGGTCGTGGTTTAAAGCATGTGAACGCACTAAGCGTTGAAGATGAAAATGAGTTTATCGGACTCGACACGGCAACTCGTCGCAATCTAGAACTAACAGAGACACTGAGAGGCCAAGAGTCTCCCACCCTCTTTTCTCTGCTTGATCATTGTAGGACAGCGATGGGATCACGTTTATTACGCCACTGGCTACATCATGCCAAACGCGATCAGAACATTGCACGTAATCGCCATCAAGCGATTCATGCAATGTTGCAGGCTGACGCGACTAACGGCCTTTCCACCACCCTTACTTCGATTCCAGATATAGAGCGCATTACAACGCGCATCGCCTTGCAATCGGCACGGCCACGCGACTTGGCTGCATTACGCGACGGCATACAACATCTCGGCACCGTCAGAAGTTATGTTGCGATGTGCATTAAAAATGATCAACCAAGCTTGCTCACATTTGCCCTGCACGACCTTGCGACACCGGTTGAGTGCCTCGATTTACTTGAACGTTCTTTGATGGCACAACCGTCTACCATGGTACGAGATGGCGGTGTAATCGCCACTGGTTTTGATGCCGAGTTAGACGAGCTGCGCTCGCTTTCGGAAAATGCTGGTCAGTTCTTAATCGATCTTGAAATTTCGGAGCGAGCGCGTACCGGAATTGCAAATTTACGCGTCGAGTACAACAAAGTTCACGGTTTTTATATCGAGGTTACCAATGGTCAAGCAGACAAAGTTCCTGACAACTATCGTCGCCGCCAAACACTAAAGAATGCCGAACGCTACATCACACCAGAATTAAAAGCTTTCGAGGATAAAGCACTATCTGCTCAAGAACGCGCCTTGGTCCGTGAAAAAGTTTTATATGAAAAGTTGCTGCAAGACCTACTGCCGCATATCCAAACGCTGCAAGCGATCGCACATGCTTTAGCTCAAATTGATACGCTTGCGGGTCTTGCCGATCATGCGATGAAAAACAATTGGTGTGCGCCTCAATTAGTCAGCGAACCGATGCTCGACATCGTACAAGGCCGTCATCCTGTCGTTGAAAATCAAATTGAGCGCTTTATTGCCAACGATTGCCAACTCTCGGCAGAAAAGAAACTACTTCTCATTACTGGCCCGAATATGGGTGGTAAATCCACCTTTATGCGGCAAACAGCCTTAATCACCTTATTGGCTTACGTTGGCAGCTATGTACCTGCAAATAGTGCCACCATCGGTCCCATTGACCGCATTTTTACGCGCATCGGCGCCGCTGATGATTTAGCCGGCGGTCGATCTACCTTCATGGTCGAGATGACTGAATCAGCATCGATTTTACATAGTGCCACTGAAAATTCTTTAGTGCTGATGGATGAAGTGGGTCGCGGCACCTCGACCTTCGATGGCTTAGCGCTGGCTTGGGCAATTGCCCGTCACCTTATCACAGCATCAAAAAGCTTTACTCTGTTCGCCACGCATTACTTTGAACTCACCCAACTACCTGACATCCATCCAAGCGCGGAAAACGTACATTTGTCGGCGATTGAGCATAAAGAGAATATTGTATTTTTGCACGCCGTACAAGCTGGCCCAGCCTCTCAAAGTTACGGCTTGCAAGTGGCGCAATTGGCCGGTATCCCACAGCCAGTTATTCGCGCCGCGCGCAAACATTTAGCAGATCTTGAAGCACAATCTTTGCAGAGCACGCCACAGTTTGACCTGTTTGCGGCAGCAAATCCTCATGTGAACAATGAAGCCGAGATCAATGATGTGGTACCTGAATCACCGCTCACGATCGCAATCAATGAGTTAGATCCAGACGCAATGACCCCGCGCGATGCGCTCGAGGCGATCTATAAACTCAAATCAATTGCTCGAAGTCAGGAGTAATGCAAGTTAGGCCAGCGTAGACCGTCATATCTACGCTGGTCTACGCTGGTCAGCACTTAACTTGTGGATTTTCGATTATGTACAGGCTTAAGGTTGTTCCAGCACCTCCGAGATGGGAATGCGCTTTCCCATTGGCAGCTTGACCTGCGGCTTGTTGTTGCGATAAACCTCCCACCCCTGCACGTCATAATCGACTGGAAATTCTTTCAACTTTGCGCTGTACTCCCAAGTACCGTACCAATTATCGAATTGATCATCAGACTTTCCTCGTTGAACTTCAAGCGAGTACGTTACATGCATACCGTGACGATTTAAGTTACCGTAAAACTTCAGCAATTCATTCGTTTCGCGTGGCTTCAAATTCAAGTCACGTCGACTGATGGGAGTATTCACGCCCTCTTTGAGTTGGCAGGGTGTTCTATACTTCGAAAACATATTTTGACCACCGGACCACATCGGACTTTCGACTACTGTCGATATCTCGGCCAAGTCTAGTGGTTGCGCACTACCATTCGAAAGCACAAATTTGACGCCATTCATAAAACTGATCACACTCGTGACCTGACCATCAAAGTTCAATTGTATCCATTCTGCATCGCGATAGCGTCGCCATTCCGCCGTGCTCGATATTGCCCCGCTAATGCTTGTTCGTTTCAGAAAGCTCGCATCTTTCCAAGAGACATTGCGCTCACATGTTTGTGCGCAAGCCGAGAGAAGAGGAAAACACAGCATCAAGAAAACGATGAGAAACTTCATTGAACAAATTCTGTTAGGTGATCCAAGCTTACAATGTCAAAAATAAAAAAACTCCAGTTTAAGCTTTCGATCAAACTAGAGTTCTTATTGGTCGTCAATTGATCGCTTGAGGCGACCTTTGCTTAATGAAGCTGGACTGTGCGAAACTCACCATCTTCGTCATCTTCATCGTCATGATGATGACCATGGGCTCCATGCACGTGACCGTGTGCGATTTCCTCTTCTGTCGCTGCGCGTACATCGACGACGTTTAAAGTGAAACGGAGAGCGATACCTGCTAATGGATGATTGCCATCGAGGACAACTTTATCTTCAGCGATTTCGGTAACCGTAAAAATCACACTTTCACCATCTTCACTTTCTTCTGGGGTACCTTCAAACTGCATCCCCACTTCGATTGGCGAAGGCAAGCGATTGCGCTCTTCTACTTTGACCAGCTCAGCATCGTAATCACCAAACGCATCCTCAGGCTCAACCTGAATCGTCTCATTGAAACCTACAGCTTTACCGTCGAGGGCTTCCTCGATTTTCGGCAAGGTATTTTCGTAGCCACCATGCAGATACACCATCGGCTCTTGGCCTTCCTCAATCAGATTGCCGAGCGTATCGGACAAGCTGTATTCGACCGTCACCACGGTATTTTTGGCAATTTTCATACTATTTCCTTAATAATTTCAGATCTTTTGTGTTACCTCATGCATTATACCTTCCTCCCGCGACGACTATGATTTATCCTGCCTGAACTTTTCATTTCTCACAGGTTTTAAGCATCATGAAAAAGACAGCTCAGCCACTTACTTTACTCGGCGGCATCTCTGCCGAGGACTTCTTCGCAAATTACTGGCAAAAGAAACCACTACTGATTCGCCAGGCTATCCCGGGCTTTAAAGCGCCCTTTTCACCAGAAGAACTATTCGAAATGGCTGCCAGAGACGATGTTGAATCACGTCTCATCTGTTTTTTTGATCAACATTGGGATATGCAAAATGGTCCTATTTCAAAGATCCCTCTCAAGCAGAAGAAAGACTGGACACTTCTTGTGCAAGGCGTGAACTTGCATCAACAAAAAGCCGATGACTTGCTGCGCCAGTTT
>CANHZI010000100.1 GCA_947464955.1 Oxalobacteraceae bacterium | reverse complement strand
CCCGTTGGATGTGAGTTCGCGTGCATGAAAGACGTTAGTAAAAAATAGTGTGATCAGTACAAAAAAGTTGCCTGCATGTCGAGGTTTAGTCGTCGTCATCCATCATGGCGAGCATGGCAGGGCTCAGATGCTCCCGCAAACCAGTCTCTTCTCGCACGATGATTCTTGCTGCTACTTGAAGTTGTTTCGCGTATGCCATACCTTGCTCAAGCCCTAGTACGCTAATGGCGGTAGCGAGGGCATCGGCAATCATGCATTCCGGGTGAATCACAGTGACGGAACAGACATGATGTGTCACTGGGTAACCTGTGCGAGGGTCTATCGTATGCGAATAGCGTTGTCCTTGAAATTCCACATAGCGATTGTAGTCGCCTGAAGTGGCAACCGATAAACCATGCAAGGCGATGACCGGGGGCGCAAGATCTATCGTCTCTTTGTGCTGTAGTTGTGTAGGATCTTCGAGTTCCACCCACCATGGTTGTTGATCTGGTTTGATGCCCAAGCCACGCAATTCTCCACCCACTTCTACTAAGTAGCTGGTGATACCTTGAGCTTGCAAATAGCGGGCGACTTGGTCCACGCCATAGCCTTTGGCGGTGGAGCACAGATCAAGATGCACACCACCTGCTTGATAGATACTTTGCTTACTTCTATCAATTTTTAATTGACGCCAGTCGGTGTAGGGCATAACTTGCGCAATTGCTGTTTCAGTTGGACAGCTTTGTATTTTGCCCGCGGGGCCGAAGCCCCACAGATTCGCCAAATGACCTATGCAAGGTTCATAGGCGCCTTGGGTTTGCTCAGCGACAAACACAGCATGATCCAAAACTTGGAAGAACTCCTTCGGCAAATGATGCCAAGTGCCTGCTGCAGCTTGGTTAAAACGCATGAGATCAGAATCGCTCTCCCACGGGCTCATTTGCGCGACGACATGGTCTAGTTGCTGTTGTATGCCTTCGATCAGTTCCGCTTCAGATTGCGTGCTGGCGATGATGGCTTTCACTTGCCAGCTGGTGCCCATGCTCAAGCCTTGAGCTTGAAACAGTGTGCACTGTTCTGGCAAAGCGGCGGGTGCCGTCATTTGCAGAGGGAGTAACACGCGCCGCCCGTTGGGCGGTGAGCTGTGTATTGCGGAACTTGAATGCATGTCTGCTTGTATGCTGACTTTGGGCGAATGAGTTGACACCGATTTTATTGCGGCATCACTTCCAAAGTCGCGATGTAGCTTAAGCGACGTTCTTTCGCGGCTGGTACTGCAACTTTGTTATCGCTGCTGCGTGCTTGTAACCAATACATGCCTGCACCTTGCCAGTTAATCGTGATCTTGCCATCGGCATCGCTAGTGTAGGTTTTTTCACCAAGATTTTGGCGATAACGTGCGCCGCCAGCAATCACGGTGACCTTGATACCTGCAGCTGGTTTGCCATCAACTAATAAACGGAAACTCGCTGGTTCGCCATCAACGATGTCATTTGGATGTGAGATCGCTGCCAACTCTAAGCCTTTTCCGCTTGGTGTGAGCGCGGTTGTATTCGGCTTGCCGTTGGTGACAAACGTCTCGATACGACCTTGTGATTGCACAACTTGGAGCTCTTCAGCGTTGGCAGGCACTTCTTTAGCGAAAGCTTCTGCATTGCCACGCCAGCGTTTTGGTGCGCCATTCTCTTTGTAGTTGGCGATGATGAAATCGTTGACGATACTCACTTTGTAAGTGCCTTGCAAAGTCGCGCGCAAATCAAAGCTATTGCGTAATTTTCCAGGCGAGACGCTTTCTGGTTTGACGATGCTGCCATCCGCCGCAGTGATCACGAGGTTGTCGATGCTCAAAGTATTGTGATCGAAATAGAATACGTTTTCGCCGACCGCAGCATCAAACGTAATCAAGGGAGCGTTACCAGAATTGAGTGTCATGCCTGGCAAAATAAAAGGGCGATCAGCCAACGCAGTCATCGGTGTGAAGCTAGCCAGTGTCAGAGTGCCGGCGATGGCGAGAGTAAGTGAAAGACGTTTCATGTTTATTCCTTTATCCTAGTTTCACTTCTTGACTTGAACACTGACTTTGCCAAGTTCATTGTTACCTTGTGCGTTGACCACGCTGTCTTTGCCATTCCATTGGAACGGTACTTTGACGACTTCACGGCCACCACCTTCACGTGCTGCTTCAACGATGAGGTTGTAATCACCCGCAGGCAATTTGGCAAGCGCATTGCTATCACCTGCGAAACTCAAGGTATGTTCACCAACAATACGTGTTGCCGCACTCACGCCATCGACAGGTAAAGTTAGTTCGCGACCAGTACGGCGCCACCATTGGCGCAAATCTTTGAGCCACTTAGTGCCTTCGTTATTGCGTTTTTTGAGGTCATACCAAACTTGCAGATTTGCCGCTAAGGTTTGGTCTGGTTTTTCTATCCACAAGGCGACGTAAGGTTTGTGATATTCGGCAACATCAAGTTTTGGTACTTCAACTTTGACCACAAGTTCAGCGGCAATCGCATTGGAACCTAGCAAGGTCGTGATCGCGAATGGAATAAGTTTTTGCATCGATAATCCCCGTAAAAATAATGTCTAACAGTGTGCAATAGTGAATTGAAAGTGAAATCGAAAATGAGTTCGAAAATAGCGGGCTAACCAAAAATGATGGCTTGATTTCTCAATTAATGAATAAACATAATCGCCAGCATCAAGGGCACCACCACGCCCAAGGCCACCATCGGCCAGGTTAAAGCGCGGCTATTGGCGTGCATCTTTAATAAAAACAAACCAGTGATACAGAAAATCAAACAGGCGACCGCGAAGATATCGATAAACCACGACCACGCTTTGCCCGTGTTGCGGCCCTTGTGTAGATCATTTAGGTAGGCAATGGTTCCTCGCTTGGTTAATTCATATTCAAATTCTCCGGTGTCCAAACTCACACGCAGCCAGGCATCGCCACCAGGGCGGGGTAGAGCCACATAGATTTCTTCTGGCGACCATTCAGCCGACTTGCCGTGGATGTCAATCTGTTGATTCGATTCGAACCAGAGGCTCAACTCTTTCGTCACCGTTTGGTCGGCTCCTTTATTTTGGCGTGTCGAGACTTGCGCAGCGAGACTTTGCGCCAAATCTGAAGGTAAATTCCCTTGTTTGCGTGTCACTTGCGGATGCGCTTCAATATCTGCGGCATGGTTCAAAGTAAAACCGGTGATCGCAAAAAGTATCATGGCAATCAAACAGATCGCAGAGCTGATCCAATGCCAGTTATGGAGATGTCGCAGCCAAAATGCGCGTTGTTGTTGTGGTGTGGTCACTGGTTAGGCTCAAGATGAAGTGCAGTGATTGCTCGCTGCGTTAGTGATTCGCTTGGTGATTCGCTTAGTGATTCTTATAGTGATTTGAATTGAAGTACACATTTTAATTGAGAACAATTCGCTCACAGTGTTTATCTGTAATGAATTTGTATCGCATTGTTACGCCTCAGCTGTGACACGCATCTGCTTCAGCGCACGCAAGCTAGACTCGAAGTATTGGTCAGGACAGTGAATTAAGCCTAGAAAGCCACTGAGTTTGCTTGGCCCTCCTCGCTCAGTCGTAGCTGAGTGTTAGTTAGGTTGGTGGGGCTATCTACTTCTCGCTGTCTATTTTTAATTGCTTGGATCAATTTTAATTAAAGTTTCCTGAAAAGTAAATGGGAATCATTCTCATTTAAACGGTTTTTACCTATCCTGATGATGATTTTTGAGTGCAGTCTCTACTTGTGGTGACGGTGTCAATGACAGACTTTTTGACGCCTGTTTCAACTCTTTGGTAAGACTACTTATCTGGTTTTGGATTGACCAGAATCTTATTTTTGGTGAACCAAAAGCACTTTTGGTAAGGCCAATTGTTGTTTTTCGAGCGAAAAAAATGATAAATAATTTCCCGAAAACTTTGACTACACTGAGCTCTTTAAAAATTTCAATTTGGAAATCATGTGGTTGATTATTTGATTTTAGATGAATTTTAAGAGAATTTGTCGTGCATTTTGTGTATTTTAATTTTATTGTATCAAAAGAAATTGTTAAATTTTGAGCCTTGATAGTGTGCTTTATATAATTTTTGACGCGCAATAGTTCTCGCGTTTTCGCAGCAAATGAATCTAGAATGATCTCAAAGTTAGGTAGCTTCGTCTTTGCGAGTTTTTGTTGGTGCAAGCTTCGTCTGATCAGCGAAGTTCTAAATGCGATACTCGCGGTCAATCATAGCCGCACTAGCTTCATCATAATATTCGAGACAAAAGGATGACGATTATGCGCAAGCAACAATTCAAACGCGAGCTTACCCGTTTCGCTCTGAGTACCTCCATCATCGCCATGGCGATCAGCAATGCATATGCACAAGAAGCTAAACCACAGTCAGACGAGCCTAAACTTGTCGTTGTAACTGGGTTGCGTGCTTCACTGGAAAGTGCATTGAACAAAAAACGCGATGACAATGGGATTGTCGATGTGATTAAGTCCGAAGATATGGGTAAATTTCCCGACACGAACTTAGCTGAGTCATTGCAACGTGTACCTGGTGTGGTGATCGATCGTGATGCCGGTGAGGGTCGTAGCATCACTGTACGTGGTTTGGGCCAGGATTTCACGCGAGTACGTATCAATGGCATCGAAGGCTTGGCGACGACTGGTGGCACAGATAGCTCAGGTGGCGCCAATCGTTCCCGCGGATTTGACTTCAATGTTTTTCCTTCTGAATTATTCAATTCACTTACTGTGCGTAAGAGCGCATCTGCTGATGTGGATGAAGGTTCTTTAGGTGCAACGATTGATTTGCAAACCATGCGCCCATTTGACTTGCGTGGTTTCAATGCGACCATTATGGCAAAGAGTCGTTATAACGATTTATCTCAGAAAACCGATCCGCGCGTGGGATTCTTAATCTCCAATACCTTTGCTGACAACCAGTTTGGTATTCTGTTATCGGGCGCATACTCAAAACGTCGTGTGAATGAAGAGGGCTTTAGTACCGTGCGTTGGGATAATGGGCCATCGTCAGGAGGATGGTGCGCGCCAATAGGCGTAACTCCTGCCAATCCGACGAACTCAACTGCCACCACCTGTGGTCCAGCTGCACAAGGCGTTGCTCGATTACCTAATACCCCAGACAATATTGCCGCCTATAACCTCGCTAGCTCGGCTAATAATTTTGTACCGCGACTGCCGCGTTACGGTCGTTTAACACACGACCAAGATCGTTTGGGACTCACCGCATCTTTCCAATACAAACCGCAACGCGGCACGACTTTCACACTTGATGTCCTGTATTCGAAATTAGATGCGACGCGTCAAGAGGACTTTTTAGAGGCAATCTCATTTAGCCGATCAGCTAGTCAAGGTGGTAAGCCGCAAACCAGCGTTGTGAAAACCGAGTATGCACCGAATGGGGCTTTGCTCTACGGTATGTACAATGGAGTAGACATCCGTGCTGAATCACGTTTTGATGAATTGTCGACGACTTTTACGCAGCCAACGCTAAGTTTGGATCATCAGTTCAGTCAGAGCTTGCGCATGAGTGCTCGTGTAGGCCGTGCGACTTCAAAGTTTGCTAATCCAGTGCAAACCACGACGACTCTCGACGCTTTGAACGTTAATGGTTACGCCCTCGATTTCCGGGGAAGTGACCGTCTACCAGTAATCACTTACCCCTTCGATCCTGCGTCGAACACGGGTCCAATGACCTTGGTATCGGTTCCCCAAGTGACGACAGGTACACAAGCAGCTACCGTCCCTAATACGACCACCAGCGAAATTCGCATTCGACCACAAGGTGCGAACAATAAAAATGACGTGGCCCATCTCGATTTTTCTTGGGACGCGATTGATGATAAGTTGACTTTGCGCGCTGGCGTCGATCTGAAGAAATATACCTTTGATTCCTATGAATCACGTCGCGTTAATCAAAATGATACGATCTTCGCACCTAGTGCCGGTACGAGTATTGCCAGCCTTACGACGCTACTGACTGGCTTCGGTCGTGGACAGAATTTGCCAGCTGGCACACCAACGTCATGGTTGATTCCCGATCTCAATGCCATTGCAAAAGCGTATGACATCTACTGTAATTGTTTGAAGAGTGGCCCAGCTGGTGGACCAGGTGATTTCACCTTGTCATCGATCACCAACGGTAACGCACGTGGCAATAATCGCTCAGTGACGGAAGACGATAAGAGTTTCTTCTTCATGGCAGACTTTAGCGACAAAATAGGCGGATACCCTATCCGTGGTAATGTTGGCGCACGATATGTGCAAACAGTACAAAATGCAACGGGCTATCAAGCTACTGCGGGCGGCACTGAGGTCACCGTACGTAATAGCTATAACGATTTCTTACCTTCTGCGAACGTCGCCGTCAATTTGAGTCGAGATTTCATTGCACGCTTCGCCTTGGCGAAAGTAATGGCTCGCCCGCAGTTAGGTAATTTGAATCCAGGTGGTACGATTTCTACAACCGGTACTTTGTCTGTGACAAGTGGCAATCCACTGTTGGAACCATTCCGTGCTGATACTTTTGATTCTAGCTTCGAGTGGTACTTCGGTAAGAATGCTTTCGTCGGTCTCGGTTTGTTCCAGAAGAATATTAATACTTATATTCAAAGTATCCGCACCAATGTCGCCTTTAAAGATACGGGCTTGCCTATGTCTTTGTTGCCTCCGAACTTTACTGGTGAAGAAGTGTTCCAAGTTACTGCACCGATCAATACGAAAGGCGGTAAGTTGCGTGGTTTTGAGCTGAACTACCAGCAACCATTCACCTTTTTACCTGGATGGGGCAAGAACTTCGGTACTTTGCTGAACTACACTTACGTCAATTCAAAAATTGAATATGTGGTTTCACCAACGAGCGCATTGACCATCACGGATGATTTATTGAACTTGTCACCTCGTGCTTGGAATGCGACCTTGTACTATGATGATGGTGCATTTAGTGCGCGTGTTTCTGCTTCAAAACGCTCTGCATTCTTGACGCGTGTTCCAGGTCAGAACAATAACGACGTTGAAGGTAAAAACAGCACAGTTAACGTCGACTTGTCGATCACTTACAAGCTGAATGATAAATGGGAATTTAGCTTTGAAGGATCAAACTTGACGAATCAAGCGAATGACCAGTTCATTAGCCGCGCCCGCAACAGTGTGGTTGTGAATAACGTGACGGGCCGTGAATTCTTGGCTGGCGTGCGTTACAAATTCTAAAGACAGTGAGCGAATTCAGCCCAGTGCAATTTTTCAATTAATCGTGCTGATATTCGTACAGTAATCAAGAGAAACACAAGCGTGTCGCCTGCGGCGTCGTTTAACGAAAGAGGTTAAACGACGCCTTTTTTATGTCGCAGCAAACTGCACGATCAGTACAAAACAAACAGAGAAGATAATGATGAACTCTAATGCAAAGAAAGCTAGCCTCGTTCTAGGTTGGATGAAGTCAAGCATCAGTACTTCCATTCAATCTGCGCTAAGCACGAAGCTGATGAAACTGATGCTTATCTTTTTTGCTTTATGCACTAGCTTTGCTCATCCGTGCTGGGCACAGCTGACTGCCGCCGAGAAGGCGCAGCGCTCCTATACGTATCCCACCGATGTTGCTTGGTTCAACGAAGTGAAAGGCGGCCGTGACGGCAAGCTTGTGCGCGTCACCAATTTGAAGAAAGAAGGCGCGGGTTCCTTACGCGCTGCCCTAGATATGAAAGGGCCACGTATCATTGTTTTTGAAGTGGGTGGTGTAATTGATTTGGGGCGCAGCGTATTGAATATTAATGAGCCTTTTGTGACGATCGCCGGACAAACCGCACCCGCACCAGGCATCACCCTGATTCGTGGCGGGATCAATATTCGTGCGTCGCAAACGATCATTCAGCATCTACGAATTCGTACCGGTGTCGATGGGCAAACCAAAGCTAATGGATGGGAAGTCGATGGGATCAATGTTTCAGCCGCTCACCATGTCATCATCGATCATTGCAGTATGAGTTGGGCAATTGATGAAAACATGTCGGCGTCTGGTCCGCGTTTTAAAGGCAATACTCCTGATGAATGGCGCGCGAACACCAGTCATCATGTATTGTTCTCGAACAACTTTGCTTTTGAAGGACTAGCAGAAGCGAGTCATGCTAAAGGTGAGCATTCAAAAGGAAGTTTGATCCACGATAATGTGACGGACGTGATTTTTTATCGCAATATTTGGGCGCACAATGTGGAGCGTAATCCCTTGTTAAAAGGCGGCGCTAGGGCAACCATCGCAAATAATCTGATCTACAATCCAAGAGCAAAAGCCGTACATTACAATTTGATGGCGCTAGAGTGGGAAGATCATCCTTATCAGCTCGGACAAATGAATGTCGTTGGTAATGTGATGCGCGGTGGCATGTCGACCAAAAAAGCCTTGCCCATGATTCTTCTTGGTGGTGTAGGTGATCTCGCCTTGTATGCCGACGATAATCGCGTCGTCGATCAGTTTGGACAGGCACTGCCATTGTTCGGTCGCTATGGTGAAACGCAGGCACAAGTGTTGTGGCAAACCAAGCCGATCAATTGGCCATCGGGCTTGCCTATGATTTCAGCACAACACGTGGAGACGGAGTTGGCGCAATTCTCAGGGGCGCGACCTTGGAATCGAGACAAAGACGATGTGCGTGTGTTGTACTTCATCGCTGAAGGGCGAGGAACGATTATCAATGATGAAAAAGAGGTCAGTGGCTATCCAACCGCAGCCCCCAAATATGCTGCTTTTCAGGAAGCCGATTGGGATTTGAATACGATGATGCCCCGTGTCGCACAAGGCCAGGCGCCGGTGGAGCGATGAGCGAAATGACAGCTAGCGCATGGGTGATATGCGCAATTGCGGTGATGCTCACCGGTATCTCAAAAGCAGCATTCGGTGGTGCGCTCGGCGGTGTCGGCGTGCCCTTGATGGCAATGTTCCTGGCGCCTCGCTTGGTGGTCGCGGTGATGTTACCTATTTTATGTGTGATGGATTTTTTCGGCGTTAAAGCCTATTGGAAAAAATGGTCTTGGGATGAATTGAAGTTAGTCTTGCCCGGCGGCTTCCTTGGTATGGTGTTGGGCGCGTTTGCGATGGGAGTGTTTCCGGATGCGCATATCAAAGCTTTGATCGGCGGCATCGCCTTGTTGTTCACCTTGGATCGTCTATTACATATTCGTCAGCGACTACGTTGGCAGCAACAACCCGGTCCTGTTTTTGCTAGTGTCAGTGCGACGATTTCAGGCGTTACCAGCACAGTTGCACATGCAGGTGGTCCGCCGATTTTGGTTTATTTAATGGCTCGTCCCCTAGTGAAACAGGAGTTTGTGGCGACAACAGCAGTGTTTTTCACAGTGATTAATGCGGGAAAGATTGTTCCTTACTTTGCACTTGGCTTTTTCACGCGCGAGAGTGTGCAAATTGCCGCGATGCTAGCGATATTTGCGCCAATTGGCGTGTGGTTGGGATTGCACGTGCTGCAGCTAATTCCAGAGAAATACTTTTTCCATCTGGCGACTGGATTATTGGGTGTGTCAGGCATCAAACTATTATTTGATGCCTTTGCTTGATAAAAAACACCGCTGTAAAGTCAGCTCGGTAAAGAAATTTTTCGCGTATAAGTCTCACCATTGATGCGAACGTTTTCGAGTTCGATATCTTTTACATTGTGCAAGTACCATACGGCGTCCGCCTGACGTACTTGGCCAAAATCGCAGTGACGAATACTGACGCGCTGAATTGGTAAAACGGGGCTTCCAGGTTTGCCATTGTAGCTTGATCCAACTGGGCCCAATAAGACAAAGGCTTGATAACAAGAAAACGCACCTTGCTCGGTTTTGACATTGCCGACTTTGACATTTTCGATATGAATGTCGGAAATGACCGGTGGCCTTGTGCGTACGCTATCGTCGGCGGGAGCGTAGTCGCAATCAATGGTGATGATGGCGCCAGCAGTCGATGCCACAGATTGCACAGGGATTTGTGAGTCAGGCAAAGGTTTATAGAAGGAGGCTGTAGTTTTCACGCCATTGGGTATGCGAACATCTCGCACATAAAAATGGCGCAAGAAGCCACCGCGGTTCATATTGGTTTTCATGCGTATTGCCGTATTCAAAGGATCGCTCTTCCAATGAATATTATTGAAATCTAGGTCTTGCGCATACACATGTTCAATCCCTGCTGCCATCTCGCTACCGAGCGTAACAGCGCCGTGACCACTGTTCATGGTGCAGTGTTGAATCACGATATTGCGTGATGGTCCCATCTGCGTATCGCGATTCTTCCCAGATTTGATGGCGATACAGTCATCACCCGTGTTAAAGCTGCAATGGTCGACCAGCACAGTATCGCAAGACTCTGGGTCAAAGCCATCGCTATTGGGGCCCATGCTGTCCATGTTGACTTTCTCAATGTGGAGATGGCGACACTTCACGGGATGATGCAGCCAGAACGGAGAAGCTTGAATTTTGTAGCCACGTAATTCGACATTGGTGCAGGAAATGAATTCGATCATGCATGGGCGCAAATAATGTCCAACGCCAAAAATACGATGTGAAGTTGGCGTGCCGAGCTCAGACAATACGGGTAAGTAGCGCGAGTCTGTCCGCCATTTATCTCCTTGGCCTTGAATGAGCTGCTTTTCTTCGACGGAAAGCGCTGGTGCCAATTGATCGAGCGTCTCTGGATTATTGGAGTTGACCTGGACTTCTGAGTGGGGATTAGGTTTGCCATGATTCTTGCGACCTTTCCATGACCACCAATTGAAACCGGAGCCATCTTCAAACGGTGTCCCACCTTGGCCATCGAGCACACTAGTCCAATCTTCACCTGTCACAGCAATATTGTTTTCTGCGTACGCATAAATCATCGGTGAATAATTCAGACAATCATTACCTTGCCAGCGTGAGATGACGAGTTTACCATTCTTGCCGCAGTCGATATCGCCATACTTGGCGTAGTCGGCTGGGTTGGCGCTAAAGAATACATGCGCTTTTGCTTGCAAGTGTAAGTGAACGTTAGAACGCAAACGTATCGGTCCAGCGCAGTACCAATTCCCAGCGGGGATAATCACACGCCCACCACCAGCGCGATGACAGGTTTCGATCGCATTGCGTATCGCTGCGTAGCAATCGACAGCGCCTACTTCAGGCGCTGCAACGGTACCGCTGATGGCGCCATCCGTCTCGGATGCAATATGCGCAGCGACTTCGCGTGTCGCACAAGCTTTTGCGCCGAACTGAGTGATGTCGAAATCGCGTTTTGGGAAACGTAATGGCTTGCTGAACTGGGCGACAATCTTTTCTGCGTGACGCCACGCCTCTTGTTTATTGCGTGGCTGCTTGATCGACGTGGCAGCACTGACTAGCGTTGGCACGCCGAAGAGACTTGCCGCGCTTGAGTAGCGCAATAGTGAACGGCGTTGCGTGTTGATAGGAGTTGAAACTCTGTTCGTTGATGCTGTCGATGATTCTGTGGTCATGAGAAATCTGCCAAGTGAGCGTAAGTCGAAGAGCGTAAGTCGAAGAGCGTAAGTCGAAGAGCGTAAGTCGAAGAGCTGAAGTCGATGATGATCAAAACGCTCAGGGTGCTTTGGCGCTGAGTCGAATCTGAATTGGATCGCGGTAACGTTGCGCCATTTTATTTAGATAATCCTGCCAAGCTTCTTTCGACAGAATATCGCCACTGCGGTTCCACGCTGCACCGGCATAATAGGTCAGCGATTGGCCACTTTGCACAGGTGCCAAGATCAAATGATTTAGTGTGTCTTCAGTGTAGCCATTCGCACTTGGTAGTATCACAGCCGTACCAAAATCTCCCTTACTCGCCTGCTGTACCCATTGCGCTAATACCCCACGACTCGCATCTTGAATGAGTGAGATGCGCGGCTCTTGTCCTTTGTCACTCGGCGTTTTGTTGAGGCCAATTGCCGCGTTGAGGGTTTGCTCACCAGCATAGTGAAAGGTGGTTTCTATCTTGTCGAGATAATGTCCAGCATCGACGGTAAATCGCTTGGTTTCAGTAATAGCGACACCCGCCGCATCCCAACTTTGGTAGCTCAGTTCGAACACGGTCCGTACGGGGCCATTCGCCAACACTTTCCATTTTTCATAGTTAATGCTGGTATGGAGTTGCTGACCGTCCCAAATGCCGGTGCCACCGCAACCGCGTGACTTGCCGACGTTGTACATGTCCATGCCTTCGCCTTCGTCTTTGTGGTAATGGTCATGACCTTTGTTATACCAGCGATCAACAATAGGATAATTCACACGTTTAAACCAGACATCAATACCGCTGGTCACCAAGACTTCTTTCACCACACCAGCTGGTGCTGGAGCGGCGAGGGCGAGACCGTAGGTGCGATGCGCGACCTTATCGTTTTCCCAGGCAAAGTCGTCGAGACGTTCGGGCACATGGCGGCCGAACGCTTTCGTTTCAAATACCGGTGCCACCGTATCAATTTGCTCCACGGTGAATTGGGCACTCTTTTCGCCCGCAGCAAAGTGATATTGGAAAATCAGTTCACCGTACGCAATGCCTATGCCTTTAGGGTCTTTCGCCTGAGGAGCGATGTTGGTGACTTGATGCGCTAAGACCTTACCATTTTTATCTTTGACCGCAATCTTCTGAATCAAGGCTCCAGGCAAATAGGCATTCACTTGCGACCATGGAATGGTGATGGTTTCGGATGGGCGCGCTTGCTCAAGTTGATGACTGACTTGCACCTGCAAGGTCTGCGCTTGCGCAGTGGTTTGCATCATGAAAAATGCAATTGCAGTGCTAGCGAAGCCTATTTGTTTGGAAAGTCGAATACGCATGATGCCTGTTCCGTTCTGATGATGTTTAATCGATGCAAACCAATGATTGCTGCATGGTCAAGCTTAAAATTAGTGATGCTCGCGGTAATCGGTTTTCCCCGCATCGCTAGGCACATAGTGATACGTGCGGACTTTGAATTCGATATTGAAAGCGGGATTGTTCATCATCTTGATGATCTCAGCGCCTGCCATCAAAGTAGGACCATAACCATGCAAAGCTTCTACACTGGTTGGGCGATGGTAGTAATACACGTGATCACTGGCGAATGTCGTGCCGACACAAATGCCTTCGACTTCACCTTTGCTGTTAATACGCGTTGATAGACCAGCCCAACCCGCTTGAGCGATAGAGCCCCAAGTGCTAGGGCTGATCCAACCTTGATTCACTGCATGGGCGATCACATACACAAACATGGCGCTCGCTGAGGTTTCGAGATAAGAGTCATGACGGTCTATCATTTGGTGCCATAAGCCTAGTCCAGATTGTTGTTCTGCGATGCCTTTCAAACTACTGCGAAGTTGTGCTAATACTTTGTTGTAGCCAGGGTGAGATTTCGGCAGCACATCGAGCAGGTCAGACATGGCGAGTACAGCCCAACCATTGGCGCGTGCCCAGTAAAAACGTGGAGCGTCAGGGTTGTTCTCATTCCATCCGTGTGTGTACAAATTATTCTGCGAGTTAAACATGTACTGCGACATTTGCAAGACATTGCGGACTGCATCATCGTAGTAACTGACGTCGCCAGTCAGATGCCCTAGCTCCGCTAATGCCGGCACGCCCATATACATATCGTCCGCCCAAAGGGAAACCGCTTGCGGACGTTTGCGCGCCAAGGTGCCATCGGCTAATCGGAATTGTTGACGAGAGACCCAATTGCCGCAGATTTTAATCATGTGATTAAGGTCAGGCCCAACTTGTGCAAAGCGTGCACGGATCAAGGCTGCGCACATCGCACCACTATCGTCTAAAGATCGCGGATCAAGGAAACGTGAAAAGCTATTCGCGCGCTCCAAATGAAACTGGTCTTCTTGCGCTTTGAAGTAGGGCATGGTGTCAGCGAAGAAGCGGAAATGGCGTTCGGTCATGGCCGTGAAGCGCGCATCTTGTGTGGCAGCCCGTGCTTTCAATAAGCCAGAATGGACTAAGCCCATTTCGTAGGTCATGACGCCATAGTCACCTTTGCTCGGTTCGAAGATGGCTTCTTTAATGGGTTTTTTGAAATCGGTGATTGTGGCACCGGTCGTTTTATGGATTACACGTGTCGGCGTGGTCGACTCGAGGTAAGTGCGTATGCGATGCAAAGCCTCCGTCACTTCCTTCACTACCGGTTTTTTATAGGGGACGGGATACGTACCTTCACCTTTATCTGCAAGATTAGGATTATCAGGATTGCGAAACTGCGTTTGCGGCTGTGTTTGAGCGCCAGCACTAGCCGCCCACACCAATGTTAAAGCGCCCATGCCAATTAGGGTACGACGCAGCGCGCGGGAAAATGGTGCAAGTTTCATAGCTATCCTGTCCTTGTGTTAACTCTGTTCACAGCTTGTAATCAAAAGTGTGATGCAGTGTAAACGATTCAGTTGGTTTGGTAAATGTGGTCAGGCCATTTTAATGTGGTAAGACCAAAACAGCAATGTGGACTAGCCGAATGTGGTATTTTTGCGGACGAATATT
Organism: Oxalobacteraceae bacterium; assembly: GCA_947464955.1. Lineage (GTDB taxonomy): Bacteria > Pseudomonadota > Gammaproteobacteria > Burkholderiales > Burkholderiaceae_D > Undibacterium. The sequence goes on along the minus strand of CANHZI010000100.1, from coordinate 3,815 downwards.
TTCAAATATGCATGCTTATTTTGCGCATATATTGAGGCAAGGCGTGGCTCGCTCAGCGCTGATTGTGCTGGGTGTTTAGCTGAAATAGAGAGATTCAGCGTTGAAGATCAAGCTGTTTGAGTCGCTAGCGCGTGCTATTGGACGGCGTTTTACGATGAAGAACGGAGCGGGCTTCGCATTGCCCACCCAAGTTAGCCGCAAGCTTAGCCGCGAGAAAAAGTACGGCTGACGCGATCGAGATGGGCGCGCATGGCTTGTTTAGCGCCATTCGCATCATGAGCGGCAATCGCTTCGAGAATCGCGCGGTGGTCGAGCAAGGTTTGTTTGCGTAACTCTTCCGTTTGGAAATGTTCTTTTAATTTATGCCACAAACTTCCGCGTTGATTCCATAGATATTCAATGACACCGACCAGCGCACTATTGCCGGTGGCACGCGCAATCGCTAGGTGGAAATTGCGATCCGCCATTTCATTTTCATTGCGGTTGTCATGGTGCTTTTCCATTTCCAGAACCGCTTTGAGAATCGCATCAATGGCAGAATCGGTTGCATTTTTTGCCGCAATCGCCGCGACTTCAGACTCGATTAGGCGACGCGCTGACAAGACTTCGAAAGGGCCAGGGCCTACTTCTTCCATGTCTGGGTCGGCTTTCGCTTGCTCGCTGACATACACGCCAGAGCCACCGCGTACTTCCACGATACCGCCCAATTCAAGCGCGATTAGAGCTTCACGCAAAGAGGCACGGCTGACATTCAATTTGGTCGCAAGGTCACGCTCAGATGGCAAACGCTCACCAGCGGCGATATTTTCATCCTTGATTAACTGTTGAATGCGTCCAGAGACAATGCGATACAGACGCGGTTCTGGGGTGATCGTTTCTAATGCTGCTGCAACTTTTTTCATTGAATACGCGGAAAAGGAGACTAAAACGACTTGGCGACTAGGCTGGCAAACGAGTGCAAGACGAGTCCAAGAAGGACGGTCTATTCTAAATTGGTCTGTCCAATGTCGCAAGCAAAGTGGCGCTCACACAGTCGGAATCACCTATAGGACGGGCGAAGTGCAACGTTTTTGGCGTGAAAGGCCTAGTTCTTGGGGTTTTCTTGCTGACGACTTCTTGGATTCGCCTGTGCAAGAGAAGGCAGTCGTGTGGCGTACTAACATCAAGTAAAGACTTTCGCGCTGCCAGCATTTACCAATGAATTAATTCCGCATAGTATGCCAGCACCTATGTTGAACGAGGAGATCGCAATGCTGAAGATTGGCCCAGGCTTTGGATGGATACCCGACGAACCCGACTATCGTGATCATCGCTATGATGCTGACCCAGCTTTGTTACGACAGCTGCCAGAGAAGATCGATTTGCGTCCGCATTGTCCGCCTGTGTTTAACCAAGGCGAAAAAATAGGTAGTTGCACTGCCAATGCCGTGTGTAATGCGTTTCGATATAACTTGATGCGCCAAGGTGATCATCATCGGTTCACACCGTCGCGGCTTTTCTTGCATTACAACGCCCGTGCACTTGCCGGCAAACAAAGACAAAATCGTGGTGCACAAATTCGTGATGCCATGAAGAGTTTATCGAAACAAGGCGTGTGTCGTGAATCGGCCTGGCCCTATGTGGCAAAGCACTACGCAAAACGTCCGCCTGCGCATGCTTACACGCAGGCATTGGATCATCAAAGCGTGTGGTATCAGCGCGTGCCGCACGAATTGCTCGAGCTCAAAGCCTGTTTGGCTGAGGGATTCCCCTTTGTATTCGGCGTGACCCTATTTGAAGCATTTGATTCTGCACAGGTTGCTAAAACGGGTACTCTACCGATGCCGAAGGGAGGTGAGAAATCGATAGGCGGGCATGCCGTTTTAGTGGTGGGTTATGACGATCGTAGCCAACGTTTTATCGTGATGAATTCGTGGGGGCCAGATTGGGGGAAGAAGGGCTACTTCACCATTCCTTACGAGTATGTGTGCTCGCAGCGCTTAGCCTCAGATTTTTGGACCTTGCGTGCAGTCGAAACCTAAACGCACATGATAGGAAGAAGCTTGGGCAGAAGAACCCAAGCTTCTCTTAGCGACTGAAATTACTTCTTGGCTTGCAATTGCTTCGCTACTTTTTCGACATCCGCCATCACGCGCAATAAATTTCCGCTCCACAGTTTGCCGATGTGCTCTTCGCTGTAACCACGGCGCACCAATTCTAAAGTCACGTGGAAGGTTTCGCTGGCATCGTTCCAGCCTTCAATGCCGCCACCACCGTCGAAGTCAGATGAGATGCCAACATGATCAATGCCGATTTTCTTGACGGCGTAGTCGATGTGATCGACAAAATCTTTGACCGTGGCACGACTTGGTGCTGGATATTTAGCATCTATTTCAGCTAAACGTTTCAAGACTTGTTCGCGCAATTCTTCGCTGATGCCGACAGGTGCGCCGCGCCGAATGCCGACCAAGGAAACAGTCTCACCTAATTTGAATTCAGTGCGTAAAGCAGCAAACGCGGCGCGACGTTCGGCGCTATCGGTTTTCAGGTAAGTATTGAAGGCGACGATTTGTGCCACGCCATTGTTCGCTTTTAAGGCCAGTAATTGTTCATCATCAAGATTGCGGCTGGCATCAGCTAAGGCACGAACAGCTGAGTGTGAAGCAATAATCGGCGCTTTGGTAATCTGCAAAGATTGCATCATCGATTCTTTGGATGGATGGGAAATATCGACCATGATGCCTACGCGGTTCATTTCAGAGATCACTTGTTTGCCTAAAGGTGACAGACCATTCCATTTCCAACCGATGGCTTCACCGGTATTGGAATCGGACAATTGACTATGCCCTTGATGTGCCAATGACATATAACGTGCGCCACGGTCGTAGAACTCTTTCACACGTTTAATCGCTGTTTTTTCATCACCGAGGGGATAGGCGTTTTCAACACCAATCAATGCCACTTTCTTGCCTTTGGCATGAATCTTCACCACATCATCCGCCGTGCGCGCAAACTCGATGAGATTGGGTGCCAATACGGTCGTCATACGGTGAATCGCTTCAAAGCTATTGATGGCTGTGTCGTAAGCGCGTTTATAACCCACTGAAGTAAACGCCTCAGCATCGGTTGCTTGATTGGTGTAAACAATGAAAAAGGACGCATCTAAACCGCCCTTGATCATTTTCGGTAGGGTTACTTGGTTCTCTAATTCTTGCGTGTAATTGCGCGAGAAAGCAAAGTTGTTGACGTCGATATCGTTGTGGGTATCGAGCGTGAGTACGCGTTGATGTATGCCTTTTGCTTTGGCGATGAGCTGTTCTTCACTTATTGGTTTAGCCGCAGCTTTCGCGCTGGCTTTGTTGGCTGAGTTGGTTTGATCAGCGAATGCAGTGGGTGCTTGAAAGGCGGCAGCCAGCGCGACCACTAAAGCAAGAGGCAATAAAGAAGGGCGACGCGTACGTTTCATGTGAAATCCTTTTGGCAAAAAGAGGGAGGCCTGTATCCAAGCATTACGCTAACAGGTTTCAGTGGAGAGCGCAGCTTTCCATTGAATTTTGTTGACGTCATGCTAGTCTCGGCGTCTCTGACCCTCGATAGCGGTAAAAGGTTCCCGCAGGCGGTTTCCTCTACGCCGTGGTTTCGGTGCTGACCACATCCCAATTGTCTTCATCATCGTAACGGCACATCCAATTTACCGCTTGATGCCATTCACGTACGAGCTCGGCATCGATATTGCCCGGGCTAGGTTTGTGATTCAGATAGGCATGGCGCACGGCCCAATGCAAACGATAAAGCAGATCAGACCAATCCATGATGGCGTCTTTGCGGCACATTTT
>CANHZI010000099.1 GCA_947464955.1 Oxalobacteraceae bacterium | reverse complement strand
CGTATTTCTTACCTAGGGCAACGTACCCCAGCGAGCCATTTAAATACTCTCGTACTACACGGTATTTAAACTCTTCTGTATGTTTAGCCATTAAAAAACCCCAAAAGTTGGTGTCCAACTTTTGGGGTTCAGTTCATATCGCGCTTTTTTGTTTTCCAACGAGGAAAATACAGACTCAATAAATTTCCGAATCTCCGCTCTCACTTTCGCGGTAACGAAGTGCAATCTCGCGAAACTCATCGGTGATCTTTAAGAACACGTCCAAGATGTCTGGGTCGAAATGGGATCCCCTACCCTTACGCATAATATCAATCGCTTCTTCGTGGCTAAATGCTGGCTTATAGACGCGTTTGGAAATCAATGCGTCGTAGACGTCAGCCACTGCCATTAAGCGAGCAGAGATCGGAATGGCATCACCAGACAAATTTTCTGGGTAACCCGATCCATCCCACTTTTCTTGATGGGAATAGGTGATCTCACGTGCAAAACGCAGAAATTCATTACTTTCGCCTAAATAGCGTTCAACCGACAAAATCGTTTCACGTCCATAGGTCGTATGCAGCTTCATGATCTCGAATTCTTCGGAATCCAACTTGCCTGGCTTAAGCAAAATATTGTCTGGAATACCGACTTTACCAATGTCATGTAATGGCGCCGACTTGTACAAAAGTTCAATATTCTCTTCGGTAAGCTCTGATGAGAATCGCGGCAAATGTTTGAGTTGCCGAGCCAGGGCTGCAACGTAATTCTGTGTACGACGAATGTGATTGCCCGTTTCGTTATCGCGCGTTTCCGCCAAGGACGCCATCGCCATAATGATCGCGTCCTGCATCTTCGCCAATTTTCGAGTACGGTCTTGAACTAATTTTTCCAGATGCTTGTTTTGGTCTTGCAGCAGATTTCTTGCTCTCACCAAATTCAATTGCGTTGCCACACGTGCCAAAACGATAGGCGGACTAACTGGTTTACTGATGTAATCAACTGCACCTAATTTTAGCCCCATCTCTTCGTCAGACACTTGGCTCTTTGCCGTCAAGAAGATGACTGGGATTTCGGCTGTCGCAGGATTGGACTTCAGGCGCTTACATGTTTCATAGCCATCCATCTCAGGCATCATCACGTCTAACAAAATCAAGTCAGGGCTTGGTAAAGTTGAGGCGATGTGCAGAGCTTTAACGCCGTTAGTGGCGATCTTAATTTTGTAGTTATCTTTCAATAATGCTGAAAGAAGCGTGATGTTATCGGGTGTATCATCAACAATCAGAACAACTTGCTTTGAATCGAAATCATTACCATCATTCATGGCTCACCTTTTGAATAAATTGGATGCTTCATTGATTCAGCTTGTTCATGTAGAACAATGCACATCAATCAAGTTCAAGCCCAGCTAACTCTGCATTCCCCTTCATGATCGAAAGAATCACATCAAAGTCATACTGACTTGCAGCACGCATAATTTGCTTTTGCACATCCGAACCGAAAGCGATACTCAACTCATCTGAAGACTCATTCAAGGCCTCCAACGCTTCCCCGTCATAGTTCCCTACTAGCTTGTAACATCGCTTTAATTTATTCAGTACTTCTTCACTCGAGATATTGACGCCATCATGAGTGATCCCCTCCAGGTCACTTACTGCATTTTCACGTACCAAGCAATTTTCAATGTTTCCTATGGTTAATGCAAGCTGTGTTTCACAAGCAACTAAAATTGGTGTCATCATTTCCACAGTCTGGCCACTTTGAATTAACAATTCAATACGAGCAGCCAAGGTATGCACTTCGGCACCAATCAGACTTGCGACCCCTTTTAATGTATGTGCGATGCGTTCGGCGAGACCATTCTCACCTTTTCGCATGGCCTCACGGATTGAAGCGACCACTTCTCTTTGGTCTTGCACAAACAATCTCAACAGCTTGAAATACAGTTGTTTGTCACCCATGGTCCTCGACAAGCCTTGGCGCGTATCAACTCCGTCAATTCGTAAAACCTCGGTCTTGTCGTCAATATAATTTTTTACTTCAACTTCTGCTACTTGACTCACTTTATTCAAACACCATTCAGAAACCGTCGCGTAAAGTTCCGACGGATTTATTGGTTTCGCGATATGCGCATTCATGCCAGAGGTAAAGCAGCGTTCGCGCTCAATCAAAAGCGCATGTGCCGTCATCGCGATGATCGGCAATCCTCTAAAGCGACTATCCGCACGTATCAGACGCGTAGCTTCATGCCCATCCATTTCAGGCATTTGCACATCCATAAATACGATGTCGTAAAAATGCGGTTCTTTTAAAAACAGTTTATCTACCGCGACTCGGCCATTCGCAGCAACGTCAACCACAATATCTGCAGCTTCGAGCAGCTCCATCGCAATTTGTTGATTGATGAGATTATCCTCAACTAACAAGGCACGCACACCAACACACTTCATTTGCGTATGGGCATGATTCGTAACGCTGGAGTGAGTGTGGTACGAAAATAAATTCACTAAGCAATCAAACACATTTGAAGTGTTAAATGGCTTATCCAAGTAGGCGTCTGAAACAGTCGCTTCTTCACGATAATTTAGACTTTCTCTGGCTGTCGCCCCCACTAGCGCGATCTTCGGAATCGCACGCAGACTCGCATTGCGGATACACGAAATCAACTCTGCGCCATCCATCAGTGGCATGTGTAAGTCGACGAACACAGCATCATAACGACGCTCTTGATCACAAGCGATAATCATCGCCAAGGCTTGGTCGCCGGAGTGAACCGTATCACAAGCGATTCCGTACACTTTCAATTTTTCGGCCAACAGCTTTGCTGCCAGCGGATGGTCGTCGACTATCAGCATCCTTAAATGTTCAAACAGTTCACGATTGAATTTAGGTTGTTCGCTTTGAGTGAAATCGAAAGGAATTGTACAAACTACAGAGGTACCTACCCCTTCTTGGCTGGTCAGAGATATTCCCCCCCCCATTAGGTCAATCATGCCCTTGGAGATCGAAAGACCTAAGCCAGTACCACCGAATTTGCGCGTGGTCGACTCATCACCCTGACTGAACGGCATAAAGAGTTTCGACGATTGAGCCTCACTCATTCCCAGGCCAGTATCGCGCACTTCAAATCGCAAGGTCTTCCGCTTGGCATCTTGACTGACCACAGAACAGTGCAAACAAACCTCACCAATATTGGTAAATTTGATCGAATTGTTCACCAAATTAATCAGCACTTGCCCAAGTCGTAGTGGGTCGCCCTTTAAGCGACGTGGTACATCGACGCCGATGTCAAATAAATACTCAAGACCTTTTTCTTCAGCCTTTTCGCTCGTCACCACTGCGACACTGTTAAACACCTCGTCGAGATCAAAATCGACTACTTCAATATCGAGTTTGCCCGCTTCAATTTTCGAAAAATCGAGTATGTCATTAATAATTCCCATCAAGGACATGCCAGCTTTATGAATTTTCTCGACATAATCTTTTTGCTTGACAGTCAATTCTGTTTTCAATGCGAGGTGCGCCATCCCGATGATGGCATTCATCGGCGTGCGTATTTCATGGCTCATATTTGCAAGGAACAGCGACTTCGCTTCCGTTGTCTCCTCTGCATGTCGGCGCGCCAGTTCAGACACCTTCAATTCATTCTGCATTTGCAAGGTTTGCAAGCGCATTTGTTCATCCATACTTTCCTTCAACTGTTCCTCGAGCAGCTTCCGTTGAGTTAAGTCGGAAACGAAGGTAAGCGTTGCAGGATGCCCTTCCCATTGAATTAATACGGAAGAAATCTCAACCCAAATCAGTTCGTTGGTAAAACGTCGATTTAAACGAATTTGATAATACTGTTCGACTACCTCACCTCGTAAACGGCGCATATGTCGATCAACCACCATGGGAACATCTTCAGCATAAATCGATGAAGTAAATGGCAAACCAATCAGCTCGGGCTGGTTATATCCAGTCAGCGATTCGATAAGACGATTGGCAAATGCAATTTTTCCGTCTTGTACGACGATAATGCCTTCGGTCACATTATCAATGAGCAGGCGGTAGTTATACTCGGATTTATGTAAATCATCTTCCAATTGACGACGGGCAGAAATGTCCATCACTACCCAAACGGTACCGTATGAGAGGTCGTTCTTATTTACCGCACGCCCTGAGAATTGAACCCAAAACAAACTACCATCGCTACGACGCATCTTGAGTTCAGACACATACGCTTCGCCGCGTAAAACAGCTTGACTGACGGCCGCTCCGCTGGCAAGGTAGGCCTCACGGGATTCATAGAATGGCTCGAGAGAAACGCCCAATACATCATGTCTCTCCACACCAAAAATTTGGCAAAGTGGCGTATTCACCCACTGCACCCTACCCTGACTATTGAGGAAGATCATACCCACAATAGAATTCTCAAGAATCGTCTCACGCTCAGTCAGCATGCGCTGCAATTCGTCATCTAAGTTTTTTCTTTCGATGACCATACGTTCAGTCATTTGTCGATCTTGTTCTGCCTCCCTAAACTCGTGACGAATCTTCAGTGTTTCGAGCTGAATCTTGTTTGCCCGCTCTTGCGCGCGCAGAAAGAGCTTTTGATGCCTTTTTTGTTCAAGGTAAGCTTGCTCCCATTTGCCGAGGTCGGCATAGATTTCAGACAATTCATTAATCGCCTTCAACGGCAAATGGATGTAACCACTGTCGCCAACTTGATCAATCGCTTTTCTCAGATCAACGATCGCGTCTTCGGTATTTCCCAGTCGACGATTTAAGAAGCCACTGACCCACCAGACATAGGGTTTAAGATGAGGATCCTCGATCAAGTCAATCAATAACAACGCATCTTTGTTGAACTGAACCGCCTGTTCAAAATCACCTCGCATCGCCAAAGTATAGGCAGCAACGGCAAAATAGAAAGACCGATAGGAATTAGTGTGTGAGCTCGCGCCATTTTCTACTTCAATGTAGTGTGCGATTGCCCCATAGGCCTCATCAAACTTACCGAGTGAAATTTTACAAAGCGCCAACATTGTCGAACTAAAAGGCGTCAGCCATTTCTCTGCGGAGGTGGGCGCGAGATCGCGTGCATCTTGCAGGAGTTCCTCTGCAGCTTCGACATTGCCGGTGACATACAAGACTTCACCCAAGTTGGCCGTAATTTGAGCCACACGGCTATTTGAATTAATTTTCTTCGATTCGTCTAAAGCGCGATAAAAAAAGCGTATAGACTTTTCCGTTTCACCACACTCTTGTAACAAAATCGCATAGATGTTCAACGCCAAGATTAATAGGCGCGGTTGCATCCCACCGCAGCGTGGTACCAGCTCATTCTCGCAAAGGGCACGCGCTTTAACGACTTGACCAAGTTTTCGCAAAACTACCACTAAACCCGTCTTCGCAAAGAATACGCCGTACTGGTCTTGAGTTGAGACAAAAAAATGAATCAACTTCTCAAATGCCTGAACCGCATCATCGAGTTGATTTTCAAAATAATGTGAGAACGCCAAAACGATTTCACCATAGGCCACCGTTTGCCGGTCGCCCTGCGTTTCGCCCTGCTTCAAGATCGCGTCGGCAATTTTTCGCCCTTCGTCGATCGAGTCTCTCAAAGCATCGAGACCATCAAGCGAACGCTCAATCAAATCAACTTTCGTTGTCGTTGGAAATCCTGCCATATCTCAAATTTGGTGACCCAAAAAATATAATCGTGCAAAACAAAAGCAAATCGATAAAACTTAGCCGAGCAATTCTAACGCGAACAGCTAACAAATAGCGCTTAGCTAAGCTCGATGACAACAAAATCTGTCGATCTAAGGTCTAAATTAGCTCAATTGACGACACTTTTTCAGCGCTTATTCGGAATCAAATGCTTGCTTCGCTACAACGTGATAAATTTACAGAAATTAATTTTAAAGATAATTGTTAATTTAAAAACCAACAAAGACAAACTTGTTTGTGTGATTTGTTTTTCGTCTGGCTCACTTGACTATTCATTTTTGTGAAAGTGAATTTCTATGGAACTCTATGCATCTAGCGAAGAATTGTTTCGTTTAGAGAGCATTTACCCATCACTGAAAGATCAAGAAAAGCTTAAAGCTCTGCTCGCAATCACTTGGCATATTCGGCAACGAGATTGCCAACGGGCCCTATTTCAGGTCGACGAAATCGAACAGCTCCTTGCTCAGCACGAGGATTCGATTGAAAAAAGACCGGCCAACGAACACGAAATTAGAACACGTCTGAATTTGATACGAGCTGAAATCTACGCCATGCTAGGCGATATTCCCTACGCTGAGCTGCTCTTAAAGCAAAGTAAGTACGAGTTAGCCGCTCAGAACGACCTTATCGGTCTGGGCGATGCTTCAATCGTTGACGCGACCATTGCAATTAGTGTGGGCGACAATCATCGCGAAGCGCAAGCATGTCGACAAGCACTCGATTTTTATCAACGTTGTGGCGATATCGAACGCTGTGAGTTCACAGAAGCCTGGTTAATTTATGCCAATGCGTTTATCGAACCTGAAGAGTCCAAGAATCAAGTTGAGAAATTCCTTCAACAAGCGAAATATCCTAGCAAGCCAGCTATTGCCGCTCATATCAATGCGGCTGAGGGTGTCATTCACGGACGCCGAGAACCATCAAAAAGTGCTCGTGCATATTTACGTTCCAGCGCATTAGCAAAGCAAGCAGGTCTAATCCGATTGGCAATAATATCCTCCGGCAATGCCTGCGAAGTATTTCAAAATATCAGTGATCTAGAAAGTGCCTCCCAAGCGATCGAGTTTTCAATTGGGCTGGCAAAACAGGCTGGATGGCCAGCAATGATGGGATTTTGCTATGCGCATTTAGGCCGCACCGAACGTGACCTAGGGCGCATCAAGCAGAGCCGAGAAACACTGCAAGAGTCGTTGGACTTTTTTCCAGCTAGCTACGCTGGCATTAACAAAGCGATTTCATACCGCGAACTTGGCGAAACTCTGCTCATCGAGGGAGATATTAATGCTGCACTAAGCTCCTTTCAGAATTCGATTCAATTGTTTCGGGTCGCCGAATCAATGGATGATCTGCCCCATACCTTGATTCGGTATGCGCGGGCCTTATCTATTTCTGGGCAAGTGGATCAAGCTTTGGCCGCAATCAAAGAAGCTCAAGCTTTGTGCCATAAATTTAATTTTGCTGCACTGAGCGTCTCTCTGCATCAAGTTTTAGCCGAAATATACAATCGTCATCAGCTTAAAGCGCCTGAAGGAATCACCGAGCCAAATGCGGTGATTCATTTTCTGGAGAGAGCTCTGGATGCAGGTGGCGTTATTGATGGATGGCAGGCACCGCCTGACTTCCTCATTATGCTCAGCGATGCTTGGGCCGAAGCTAGCGACTTAAAACAAGCACTGTATTACTCAAAGCAAGCGTTGTTAGCGGAAAAAAGCGAGAACAAACTCAGGCTTGCCTACAAAACGGCGAACATTCAAGATCATCATCAAACGGAAAAAGCGCAAGCAGAAGCGCAGTACCACCACTTGATTGCCATAGCAGAATCGAATCGTGCACGGGCCCTGCAAGATACCAAAGATACGCTCGTTCGCTTGAGTAAGATCGGCCAAGAAATCACCGCAAACCTCGATAGTTCAGCGGCATTCATCGCAATTCATCGGCATCTTCAGAGCCTGCTCGATGCGACAAGTTTTTGCACTTACTTAATGGATGCGGACCAACAACAACTCGTACTGGTCTATGGTATCAAGAACCAGCAGCACATTGACACACATCGCATACCGCTCAATCATCCCGAATGTCTCATTGCGAAATGTGCGCGCGACAAACAAGAATTCAAAACCCATCATCTTGAAGAACATCATGGGCCTGAATCCCGAGATCCTACACTTGATAACAACAGCCAACTGCTTGCCCCGCTAATTGCCGGTGAGCGGCTACTCGGTGTGATGATGATTGGATCTGCATCAGACAACGCCTACTCTGACCGTGAACAGCTTATCTTCACCACAATCAGCGCGTACGCAGCGATTGCCCTAGATAATGCAAGCGTGTATCAACAACTACAAGCAACCCAAAGCGAATTGTTACTAGCGATCAAGAAACTTGAAATCGCACGTGAAAAAGAGCGCTACGATAGAGAGCGTGCAGAGGAAGCAACAAAACTCAAATCAGAGTTTCTTGCCAATATGAGTCATGAAATTCGCACACCGATGAATGCGGTAATCGGAATGGCTTACCTAGCATTACTAACAGATCTAGATCAGAAACAACGCGAGTACATTAAGAAGATCCAACTTGCTGCTAGTTCGTTGCTGGGAATTATCAACGATATTCTAGATTTCTCAAAAATTGAAGCAGGCAAACTGGAAGTCGAACTTACGCCCTTCGCCTTAGAGGAAATAGTCTCACAACTTGCAGACATTACCGCACAAAAAGCCGTCGACAAAGGGCTTAAATTAAGTATCAAAATTGAAGACGACCTACCTACTCACTTCGTCGGAGACCCACTTCGTATCGGTCAGGTACTGACCAATTTAGTCAATAACGCGATCAAATTTACGGCAGCAGGCGAAATCACAATTCGCTGCGGATCCGTGCCAACGAACACTGTTGGGAACGAAGAAATGCAACTTCGATTCTCGGTCCAAGATACTGGGATCGGCATGAAACCTGATCAAGTTCAGAAATTGTTTCAACCATTTACCCAAGGAGATGGATCGACCACTCGAAATTATGGCGGGACGGGCTTGGGACTCTCCATCTGCAAACAACTCATAGAACTGATGGGAGGACACATCGAAGTTGATAGCGAATACGGTGTAGGATCGATCTTCCGTTTTGAAATTCCACTCCCAGTTTATTCGGGTAGCAACCAAAAAGCAAAGACTACACGGGAAGAAACTAAGTTGTTCCTACTGACGAATGATCCTGCTCTCAAGTTAAGCGCAAAATCTTACCTTGACGAGCTTGAATACCCAATCGAATTGCAGTGCAACCTGCAACAGGAAGAAGCAACAACAAATGCGATGGATGAGGTCAGAAACTCAAAGCCCTTCAACCTTTTCCTATGTGTAGATAGCGACCTTCAAGAGCTCGAATTAGCGAGAAATTTGGACGCACTTAAGAGCTTAAATCTAAGCCTGTTACGCGGCATTTCTGTGATCGGAAATAGCGAAAAACCGATCCCACAAGGGCTTCAAGATCTTGCAACTAAACTTAAATTTCTGAGCAAACCACTGCTCAAAACGGAATTTACTCAGTTCTTTATGGACGGACTCCAAACGAGCATCGTAAGCAATTCCTCCCAGAAGAAGGCTGACGATACTAGTAGCACAAGCCATAGCAAATCGCATTCGCGCGAAGGAAAACAGCCCCACATTTTGTTAGCTGAAGACAATGAGTTTAATCAGGAAATCGCTGTTGAGCTACTACATCAATTTGGTTTCAAAGTGAGTGTCGCGCAGAACGGTCGAGAAGCAATAGATTTGCTTTCGTCTAACGACCACCACTACTTTGATTTGGTGTTGATGGATCTTGAAATGCCAATCCTCGACGGACACGATGCAACGATACAAATTCGAGCGATGACGCATTTCGACCATATTCCAATTATCGCGTTGACGGCGCATGCAATGAAAGGAACAAAAGATCGATGTGTTGAAGAGGGAATGCAAGACTACCTAACAAAACCGTTCAACCCAGATCAACTTTTCAAGACGATACAACAATGGCTACAGTCTCCGCAGGAGAAGGCTTTTGCCACCTCAAACAAATCAGAGCCTATAGAAAGTTCGCAGCCCACATTCGAATTCAAAAATTTGGACACCAATCGAGGACTCAGCTCAGTCGCCCAAAACCATGCTCTATATATTAAGTTACTCGACAAGTTCCGGCTTAACCACCAAACCACGGCTCCAACAAATACATTCCTCGAAGTAGAAAACATTGGAACAACTGAATTTAGACGTCAAGTTCATACACTCAAAGGTCAATGTGCAACCTTAGGAGCAAATAAGGTGGCCACGCTTTGTATTGATCTTGAAAAAATTATCGAACATCAGGTCACGGATTTTCAGGCCTTGCAGAAGGCCGCTCACTTATGCACAGAAATAAATCAGGCGCTGAACCTAACTGTACAAGAGCTCGATCTGTATTTCGCTAATCGACCATCGACGATAGAACAAGATGCCAATATCAATCAAGAGATCGACTACACCGAAATCAGTGCCAAACTTGGACAATTATTTGAAGGCGCAAATGTCGATGCAGTGGAACATTTTCAACATTACCAAGGGCTTTTCCAAGCCAATATGAGCCACGCCACCTTCCTTCAACTTAAGCATGCGGTTGATCACTACGATTTTGACCGAGCTTTACAAATACTTAACGCTTAAATTAGTAAGTCACCAACATCCTGTCTTTATAGTCGGAAAGTTCACAGGATTTCAAGCTTTTCGGTGGGTATTCAAAGCGTTTTATGTCGCAGTGCAATAAAATCGCGCTATACTAAGGCTAAACGCCCATCGGCACTGGCCAAAAAGCAGTTTCGATGAATTGCAATTCCTCTAATCACTTGGAAAATGCGAAATGCTATATCAAATACATGAACTCAATCGCTCGTTTCTTACCCCACTCACAAACTGGGCAGAAGCAACGTCTAAATTATTTGCTAATCCGGTCTCTCCACTCGCTTACAGTCCCTATTCGCAGCGGATTGCGGCCGCCTATGAGTTGCTCTACCGATTAGGAAAAGATTATGAAAAGCCAGCATTTGATATTCGCTTCGTTAAAGTAAAAGACAAAACCGTTGAGATAGTCGAAGAAGTTTCACTTGCCAAGCCTTTTTGCGACTTGATTCATTTCAAAAAAGTAACTTCCGATAGCACGAAGAAGACAAAAGCCGATGCAGAAAAGCGCATCCTCATCGTTGCCCCACTGTCTGGACATCACGCAACACTGTTACGGGATACGGTAAAAAGCCTACTCCCAACACACGATGTTTACATCACCGATTGGCGAGATGCTCGCATGGTCCCACTTTCGGAAGGACCATTCCATTTACATGATTACATTTACTACGTCCAAGAATTTATCCGCCATCTGGCACCTGACTTGCATGTAATTTCCGTTTGCCAACCGACAGTTCCTGTATTGGCTGCGATCTCATTGATGGCAAGTGACAATGATCCTGCGCTCCCTAAGAGCATGACGATGATGGGTGGTCCAATTGACCCACGTAAATCGCCAACTCAAGTCAATGCCTTGGCGACAGAGAAAAAGTTTTCTTGGTTCGAAAACTCCGTAATTTATAACGTTCCTGCGAACTATCCAGGATTCGGTAGAAAAGTTTATCCAGGCTTTTTACAACATGCTGGATTCGTCGCCATGAATCCGGATCGTCACGCTCAAAGTCATTGGGACTTTTATCAACACCTGATTCAAGGTGATGACGAATCGGCAGAACAACATCGCAAATTCTATGATGAATACAATGCTGTCCTAGACTTACCTGCTGAGTATTACTTGGAAACGATCAAAACTGTATTCCAAGAATTTCGTCTCCCAAAAGGAACTTGGGAAGTACAAGGCAAGCTAGTACGACCACAAGACATCAAGACTGTCGCCTTGTTCACGGTAGAAGGTGAATTAGATGATATTTCCGGTCCAGGACAAACCCAAGCCGCGCATGATTTATGCTGCAATATTCCTCAGTCGATGAAACAAGACTATGTAGCGCCAGGCGCGGGCCACTATGGCATTTTCTCTGGTCGCCGCTGGAGAGAAATTATTTGTCCAAAGGTGGTGGCATTTATCGATGCCAATTCTTAATATCGATTAAGAAAAGCTTTTCAGCACAAAAATGGGCGGCTTCACCGCCCATTTTTATTTGTGCTTCATGTCTATTTTTTGCATTCTTGTTTTTCGCCAAAATGCGCTATACTGCCCGCTGACCGATGCTGGATACATTATCTTTTTGATACCCCCTTTTCAGATACTGATCATTTCATGCGGAACAAATTCACTCAAAAAATCGGTAAGGCTATTGTTCTCAGTGCGTTTCTGGGTACAACGCAGTTCGCCCCGAATTTCGTTCTGGCGGCAGATGAAAACCCAACAGAGACCTCAAAGGCAATTTCTGCACTGAGAGATCTACGCGATAAGACCTCAGACTTAACGATGAATGCAATGAGTTTCTTGGGGATCAAATACAAACGCGGTGGTAATACACCTGAGAACGGTCTAGATTGCAGCGGATTTGTAAGGCTAGTTTTTAAGAATACGGGCGAAACCGAACTACCAAGAACTGCCAAAGAAATCAGCAATGAAGGAACTATTATTGATCAAAAAGACCTCAAACCTGGGGATCTGGTGTTCTACAACACACTGAAAAAGAGCTTTTCTCACGTCGGAATTTATTTAGGCGATAACAAATTTATCCACGCCCCATCTGCCGGCGGTCGGGTTCGCATCGAGAGTATGGACCTCGATTATTGGCGAAAACGATTCAACGGCGCTCGACGAATTAGCGAAGAACCCCCGAGCAAATGATTAGCGCTCTTGAAACGCTTTAATTTTTTCCTTCAATTCAGGCAAGACCGCATTTGCAGCGCGCTCACCAGCCAAGATGGCAAGATTTCTGCCATTAAAGTCATTCCCTTTCATATTCGCCAGTTCTGGCTTGATCACAACATCTGCGCTCTTTAGCTCGAAGTGGTTTAAACTTTGCCCCATGATTGTGAAGGTTTGCATCAGAACTTCCAAAGAACTGGTTGCTGCCTGCGAATCAGGTGTCGACGAAATATTAACCGCAATCACAATATCAGCCCCCATCTCGCGTGCAAATCGCACGGGAACTGGTGAAACAAGTCCACCATCAACATATTGTCGGTCGTTGATACGCACCGGCTGAAAAACACCTGGTACAGAAGAAGATGCACGTACCGCTAGGCCGGTATTCCCGCGTTGAAATAGTATAGGCAAGCCAGTGTTCAAGTCTGTGGCGACAGCACCAAAAGGTTTTTTTAACTTTTCAATTGGCGCTTGCGCAACCATTTTATTCACGTAATTTTGAAGTGCTTCCCCCTTCAAAACGCCGCTGCTTTTCGAAAACAATGGAACAGACCAATCGGAAATTGTTGATTCATCCATTTCAAGTGCCATTTTCTGCAGCACGAATCCATTATTACCAGCGGCGTACATCGCTCCCACCACACTGCCCGCACTGGTGCCCACCACGATTTCAGGATAAATTCCCTGGGCTTCCAAGACTTTAATCACACCAATATGGGCAAAACCGCGTGCTGCACCACCACCTAATGCCAAGCCTATCTTGACCGGGCGCAGCGTCTTTACGGGAGTTTGCACATCGACTTTGACGCTAGGTTTTGGCGGTGTGACTATCGGAGCATTGGTGCCACATGCTGACAACACGAGCAGAGTGAACGCACATGAAACGATTGCCTGCAGGTTTTTAAAAACGCGGCGCATAAATGAGCTCAATAAATGTGATTTGATTACTTGATCGTTTCCGTGAAGGCTCAAGGAAAGATTATTGACTAGATGACTCGCACACAGTGCGCTTCAAAAAAATTTGGCGGAAGCGGTGAGATTCGAACTCACGAAGGGCTCTCACCCTCGCTAGTTTTCAAGACTAGTGCCTTCAACCACTCGGCCACACTTCCAAGCCGCAAATTATAGCCTAAGGCAAAAATTTTAGGAAGGCTTTTTGTAAAAAAGATTAGTTTAGCGCAGCCTAGCGCAAAACTTTAGGTTGAATAAGGAAGCTTAAAACCATTGATTAAAGCATCAGAAAACTTCTCCACGTCCAAAGGTTTCGCAAACAAATAACCTTGAATCTCATCACACCCCATTTTCCGAAGGAAATTAAACTGTTCGTTATTTTCAACACCTTCTGCTATAACACGGTGACGCATCTGTTTAGCCATACTAATAATCGCACTCGATATCGCGCAATCATCAATATCATCTGGCACACCTTGAATAAAGGATCGATCAATCTTGACGCTATCAATCGGGAATTTTTTCAGATAAGACAAACTAGAAAATCCCGTGCCAAAATCATCCAAGGCCAAACTAAGCCCCAAGGCCGTGAGTTGATTCATAATTGCGACAACGTTGCCGGCATTGCGCATCAACATACTTTCCGTAATCTCGAGCTCTATCCATGCTGACGAAATGCCGTATTTTTCAAGCGTCGCGCGAACTCTCTCGCACAAGGTATCGGTAAATTCTTTAGCAGTTACATTGACAGCGATCCGAAATGGAGTGAAACCGCAATCTTGCCAATAGCGTGCCTGCTGACATGCAGCCTCCAATACCCACGAATCAATCTGTACTATGAGATTACTCTCTTCCGCAATTGGAATAAAGTCGGCAGGAGGAATAATCCCTTGACCGGGCTTCGCCCAGCGTATCAAAGCTTCGGCCCCAACAACTCTGCCGCTGTGAATTTCAACCTTCGGTTGATATAGTAAAAAGAACTCATTGAGTTCTAGAGCGCGGCGCAAACTAGACTCCAGTTGCATCCGCCCTGCGATCATATGATTCATTTGAGCATCATAGAAAGCGTAATCACCACAACTTTTCTCTATCAAGCGTTTGGCCCTAAACATGGCGATATCAGCTTTTTGCAATAAATCTTCTGCATCTAGACCATCCTGAGGGAACAAGCTAATGCCGATACTCGCCCCCAGTTTGAGTTCATGCCCATCAATCGCAATCACATTATCCAAACACGCCAGTAATTTTTGAGCGACCAATCCAACATCAAAATGCTGCTTCACATCGACCACGGCGACTGCAAACTCATCGCTTCCCAAACGAGCAATCACATCATTCTCACGTAAAGCATTTCGAAACAGCGTTGCGACCTGTATCAATAACTGATCTCCAACTGCATGCCCCAAAGCTTCATTGATTGGCTTAAAGCGATTCAAGTCGATGAATAAAACAGCCCCACCATTCTCGGTACGTAATGATCGTTGAATAGCTGCATCGAGCAATTTCTTGAACAGAGTACGATTCGGAAAATCAGTTAATGCATCGTAATACGCAAGATGATTTATTTTTTCTTCTGCGCACTTACGTTGTGTGATATCACTTAAATAGCCTATTAGGCCAATCGGCGCGCCGACTTCATTTACCAAGCTCGAGAGACTGAGGCTAGCCCAAAATACTTCGCCATTCTTCTTGCGACGCCGAACCTCCATTTCATGGCCGCCGTTCTCCAAAAAAAAGTCCGGTTGTAAGAGACTTTCAGTATCAGAATCCTCGTAAAGAAATAAAATATTTTGCCCAATAGCCTCGGCGGAACTATATCCAAACAAGCGCTCAGCGCCCAAATTCCAACTCAAAATAAAACCCGACAAGTCCATGGTAATGACGGAGTCTTGAATCTGGTCCAGTATTTGAGATTGCATCAACTGCGAGCTCGAGGCCGCTTTCAACTTAGCCTCCAAGGCCCCACGCGAAGTTAGCAAGCGTGCGGTGAGTTCAGCAATCTGATTGAGCTTTTGCAAATCTGGTTCGGTGACTACTCGACCTTTCGCAGCGAGAATATAGCAATCTTCTGCAGTAACGGGGCTGACGAAGGCACCATCAGACACCGCACTCGCTGAACGAGCAAAGCTAATCTGAAGACCTTCAAAAAGTGGAGTGATCAGTTCAGCGATCTTTTGATCGAGACTATCGGACTCACTACAAAGTATCGTTTCGCAGAGGTCGACTCCGAGTTGGATATCGAACACGTCACTACCTTTAACTGCCATCACATATCCTGGCAGACTTGATTTACCCATGAGTAGGCATAAACCAGATTCTCGTAATATGTTCCAGCATCAATAGATTGTGCCGCCAAAGAAGCAGACAATTGATGATTCCCAGCACGATCTGCAAGTTCAACCACAGAAAGTAAGCTACCGAGGTCGCCAGTTCGATCGATCAAGGCGTCAACGATAGTCTCAGGTAGATTTAACGGTTTGAGGATGTCCCAAAGCGAAGAACCAAATAATAAATCGAGCAGAGAAAACATCCCGACCATAAATGCACTATCTTGCTCATCACGACTACCGCCTCGTTGTCTGCAATAAGCTTCCATTGAACTAGCGCGAAATGCGGCGCGCAGCATGAGTGGATTTAAAGCGCTGCCATGATCGCCTTGACGCGCGTACAGAAGTAACTGTAACCACCGTTGTAATTGACGACGCCCTAGTAAATTGATTGCTTGCACAAAGCTAGACACTTTGACCGTTTGCGCAAACGCGGCAGAACTCACAATCTTGAACAACATGAAAGAGAGGCTAGCATCTTGCTTGAACAAGGCCTCTAGTTCCTTTGCGTCTGCGTCTCGCGACACCAAATTGAGCAGCTTGAGCAACCTGGCTCGCGCTGTAGAGTCTGCACTCTTACTCGCGTTATTCGGTGAAAACGCAAAATCACCACAAAATAAACTAAACCCTGCTTCCGATGCCGCTTGCTGCTGCGCTAGGCTTCCAAGATTTTTTGCGAGATGCTGATTGTTTTGAAGACTAAACAACCAAGGCTGAATATGAGAAGGCACGCCATGTCCACAATCGACGATAATGCCTTTTGTTTCCGGCCAAATTAAAGATGCCTTTGAATTGAAATCATCCATCAAGATACGCATGCCCTGTGCCGCAAAGTGCCCCAATTTCTGTTGAATATCTTTATCAACACAACTAGTTTCAGGAATACACAATGCGAGGTTCTTACTGGAAGGACGTTCAGCAAAATCAAGTGGGAGATCTTGCGGTTTATTGACGGGCAACAGCACAAAAAGAGGCGCCAGGCGTTCCAAAAAATCAACCTGCTGCAAGACATTCAACAAATAGGCATATGCGTTTTCAGCATCAGCATTGAAATGCGGCATCAATGCAACGAGCTTTTGTTGAGCATTAACAACCGGCAACAAAGGTACAATTGGAATCATGAGTAAGCAAATCTCCAGATTTTTACTCTGAGCACACTCTCAGTTAAATGCCTAAAAGCAATTTATATCCTGATAGTAAGTTGAAAATTACACAATTGCAAGATTATTTCATGTGTCAACAATGTTTAATTGCACATGTTGCTTTCGCAATACAGTAGCTTGAAAGCAATTTTCAAAAGCCCACCCCATATTGGAAGTCCAGCTATCATTTCCCTCAGTAATCAAGCAAGAGATCAGCTTTCCAAAAACATTTGTTGCAGATCATTTAGAAATCTCTGTCCCAAAGGCGTTGGACGAATGCGCAAATGATCAATTTCCAATAGAGACTTCTTTTCCGCGAGACTGAGCACATTCTCAATGGAATTTAATAAGAGGCCGGTACGCTCGTAAAACAGTTTTGACTCAAAGCCATCATTCAAGCGCAATGAATTGAGCATAAACTCAAATGGCAAATCTTCACGTCCAATTTCGTAGGACTCTTGAACTGCGTCTCCACTCATTGCTGCTTCCACGAAAGCTTTGGGTTGTTTATGACGCATTTGGCGAAGAATTCGATGCGGAAATGAAAGCTTTGAATGGGCGCCGGCACCAATACCGAGATAATCGCCAAAATTCCAGTAATTCAAATTATGGCGAGACTCGAATCCTGGCTTTGCAAACGCAGAAACTTCGTAATGGTGATAGCCCGCCTCTTTCATTCTTTCCTGGATATTCTCCTGCATCAAAGAACTTAAATCATCATCTGGAATCGAGGGCGGATACTTTGCGAAGTAAGTGTTAGGCTCCAATGTCAAATGATAGAGCGACAAATGCGTAGGATTAAAACTCAATGCTCTTGTTAGATCTTGCGCAGACTCTTCTAAGCTTTGGTTTGGCAAGGCAAACATTAAGTCGAGATTGAAATTATCAAAGTTTGCCTGGGCAATCTCAATCGCTCGCATCGCTTCATCGCCATTGTGAATCCTACCGAGTGCTTGCAAATGCGCGCTATTGAAACTCTGAATTCCAATTGACAAACGATTTACACCGCTGCTGCGATACTGGCGAAACTTCTCCGCTTCAAAAGTTCCTGGATTCGCTTCCATTGTAATCTCTGCATTGCTGTCGATAGGCAAAAGCGTACGAATATCAGACAGCAACTGGTCAAGACCGGAGGCAGACATCAAACTTGGCGTTCCGCCACCAATGAATACCGTAAAGATCTTACGCCCCCAAACCATTGGGAGAGCGTATTCGAGATCTGAACGCAATGCTTTCAAATAGGCTTGCTCGTCAAAAGCCTGTTTGACCTCATGTGAATTAAAATCACAGTAAGGACACTTTCGGACACACCATGGAAAATGGATATACAAAGACAAAGGCGGTAAGCTTGAAAGATTCAACACCCCACTCGCAAGATAATTCTCTTGCACCTGTGAAGAAACTTCGCTAATGCGTTTCGTGGATTCCGTAGAAGACTGAGTTGACTGCAGATTCTCTCGCGCTGGCTTGATAGGAATAATCATGCTTTTTCAAGTTTT
>CANHZI010000098.1 GCA_947464955.1 Oxalobacteraceae bacterium | reverse complement strand
AGTTTGTACGCCATGTGCTTCGACCACAACTGAGTCAGCGGTATGTGATGCCGGATATACCGGTACGAAAACGAGAGACAAGACAGTCAATAGCTGTACTAACCAGACTACTTACGGCTCTTGGAATACGCAGAATTGTTGGCCGTGCGCTACCAATTCGTCAGAGTCACAAAGTTGTCCATCAGGGACATACGGATCACAAACGAGAACCAAAACTGTGGATATCTGTAGTGGTCAAACGACCTATACAGCTTGGTCTGGCGCGTGTCAATCATGTACTGCTTCTACAGTGGAAACACAAGCTTGCCCATCTGGTTATACAGGAAATCAAACACGTACTAGGACTGATAATACTTGTACGATGATTCCATCTTATTCAGATTGGGATCAAACAAATTGCACACGGGTCTGTACTACGTCAGTTACGAAAGAAGTAGTCGCTTGTGAGGCCCCTTATGCCAGCGGAACTCAATCAAGAAATGTGACAACAAATAGTTGCACTGGTTCGACATTCGGTGACTGGGATACAACGCTGTGTCAAATGGCGCCAGCGGCAACTTGTACAATCAACGATGTCTATTTGCCGCTAAACCCAACAAATAATGATTTAAACTTTGGTCGCGAGTTGAACATTACGCTTGCAGCTGGAGCGACATCAGGACTGTATTGCACTGGCTATACCGGCAATTGGGCGTTCTATTATAAGTGTAGTTCGACTGGGGAGAAGACTAAACTTTACGCTACATTATCTGGTTGCAAGTTGTTCTACTGATTCAACGGAAACTGAGGAGAACTAGGAACATAAAAAATCGGGATTTCACTTGAAGTGAGATCCCGATTTTTTTTAGATCTTCAAACTAAATCGATTCTATTTCGAATGGGAAGGCGAAAAGGTTTAGAACGCGATGGGAGTCACTAGACTAATAAAAATACTAGCTAGTGGTTGCTGCCGAGTGTTGTCGTTTAATGATCTATTCCCTCAGTTAAAGCGAACTTGAACTGTATCGCTTCTAAATGTCCAAGTCCGGCTTATCGGTAAGTCGTCAGAAGTACCGACAAAGGTTACGGTATATAGCGTATCCAGTTTAAGAGACTGCTTCGGAATGAGATATGCTTCATGTGATTGCAACCGAGTATTTACGTCATTTGAACTTGTAAGTAACCAGGCTGGTATTGCTGCAGAATTACCCTGTGGACCAGATTCATAGATTTCGAACTTAGTAATATTGATTTTCCGCCCCTCAGCAACACTGACTAAAATTGGATAGCCGACCTTGGCATCATAGAAAACGGTTTGATTCAGGACCGGTGGCAACAATTTACAAGCGTCAGTCATCGAAATTATGGTTTCAAGAGGCCATGGCGATTCACCGCAGAAAATCGGGCGAACCGCGTCTTGACCATTTCGTGGATAGGTCATGAAAAAATCGGACGCATTGCGTTGTTTCTTTTTGTATCCGAACTCAATCGTATCGAAAATTCTTTTATCATCGCATTTGTCATAGCAATGGCTGCCCATTCCTACATCAACCCATGATTGCCCAAAAATAATGCTTCGATGATACACAGTGTCGATCAGACTTTGGACTCCACCTTTACGGGAATTAGCCAATCCTAAAACTTCATTCACCGGTGAATTTGTGGTATAGCCCGCGGCCAATGCTCGATCGACTGGATTTGTACCTGTAAAACCAGGATTGCCAGCAGTTTCATCGTGACCCAACCATTTATTTAGGTATAAGTAGTTGGCATGCGCCATCGCCGCCTTCGTTAGTGCCTCATTATAGGCAACTTTACCTAATCCATTGGCCGCACGTTCGTCGTTCAAAAAATTAAAAGCAGCGAGTTCATCAGAGCCAGCGACATAGGGTGGGGCAGGCACCGTCGATTGCAATTCAGCTACAAAAAACTTACAAGTAGGGTAGTCGTTCGCACCATTGGCACAAGTCTTAACGACGGGATCGGTTGGCGTAGAAGTGGAACCTCCGCCGCCACCGCAAGCGGTCAAGAGAGTTGCTAAGGCGATGCTTGTGAGCGCGAGGACTGATTTTGTATTTTTGGTTTGTTTCATGATCTTTTCCTTAGAATTTGCGAAATCGTTTTTTGCCACATGACTAATTCTACCTAGATTTTTGTAATGTCAACCCTGAATTTCGTGTGTATTTCAAAATAAAAAACGGCATTATGTAAACACATAATGCCGAGAGAAGGACTACAAACAAAACGGTAAATTTAAGGGGTTACTGCCACTAAAACATCGGTAAACACTACATTCGTGTTGCCAGCCGTAATTGGCGCGTAACTCACACCTACTCGGAAAAGAAGTGGGACAGATTCAGTTCCAGTGACGCTTGGCGCAACGAAAGAAATCGCATTTCGATTTGCACCGCCAATTGTTACTTGAGGACCAGAAACTTGCGTCCATGAGAAATAAAGCGAATAGCCTGATTGTCCGGTCGCGTTGATCGATGCAAGTCCAAGTGAGCCAGCTTTGAAAGACGCTGACGCACCACCAGTGATAGTGATAGGCGACAACGTATTTACGTACATCACAATATCAATCGTCTTTCGTCGATGGAAGTCGAATTGTTGACTTCCTAATCAAGTCTGCCAAAGACCACTCTCAACAACTGTTCCTTATCGAACATAGCAAGAGCTTTCCCCGAACCTAGATTCGCCCCATCTTAGATTTCCCCATATTCGTCGCCCATTTTTCGGTTTGGTCGGTTCTTGCACGACAGCCTGTCTTCGCTTCTTTAATCTGCGAACGCACTGGCACTCATATCGAGAACTTTCCCTCAGCTGCCAGTCTGAAGACTTAATGAATCGGAAAACAAAATGACACTCTCAAGAATATGGAATCGTATGGCTTCAGCGTTAATGCTGGCCGCAAGTTTATTCAGCGCTGGTTCAGCTTTGGCGGATCGTGGCCCTGCTACGGCAGAAGAAAAAGAGCGCGTGGTGAAGTTGGCTGCGGCTGCAGATAAAGACCCTATTGGTGTGATGCGATCGCCGGAGGGGCGTTGGTTTGAAAAATGGTCAGACGAAGTGCCTGATTATATGTTCGGCCCAGATGCTGGCGTGTTTTGGTTTCATAACGGCGTCGCGAAGGCAGATCTAGCTCGTGTTTTACGTTTTCATCATGGCGTAAGTGCAGCGGCATTTCAGGTGCAAAAGAACATTACCGATCCAATGAAAGATGCTGCGGCAATGGAAGCCAAAACAATTGCTGGTGTTGAAGGCCTATTGCGCGCCTACGAGAGTTTGGTTGCGAAGAATACTGAAAATCGTGTACCAGCAATCGATGATCTGTTAGTGATTCGCAACAAAGGTGGACTTCGTGATTTCGTAAATAAATTACCGCCTATGCCTAAGCGTTAATCCCGGTCGCCAAACTTCATCTTGCTAGGAAAAATCATGTCATTCATTCGTCGCCAATGTGCGAAAAGCTTATTGCTATTGTGTGCAGCAAGTGCATGTTTCACACCCGCATTTGCACAAGAACTCGATGCGCAGCGTTTAGCACCTAAGGCTGATGCGTATCGCTTGCTGGTTAACGAAGTCGACCGTGGTCAAACTTTACTGCGCAATTTGGAAGAAATGTGCGATGGCATAGGTCCGCGCTTAACAGGCTCGATTGAGCTACGTCGTGCCCAGCAATGGGCGATGGCGAAGCTAAGCGCCTATGGCGCGATTGATGTGCATGAAGAAGCCTATGATATGGGCAAGCCTTGGGTACGTGGGCAAAGCAGTGCACGTCTATTGAACGCCAATCAGCAAGCGATCAATATGGTACAAAGAGCGTGGACTACGTCTTCGACAGGTAAGGTGCGCGGTGATGTTGAAATCTTGAAGGCGCAGAGTTTGGACGAGCTTCGCGCGGCCATGCCAAGGATCAAAGGGAAAATTGTTCTGGCATTGGCATTGCCTAGCCCGAATGCAGAGCAGAAGAAAAATCTGGCTTTGTTTTCGCAGGAATACAATGCCATCATCAGTGAGGCGAACATGGCAGCAGTGCTGTTTATCTCAGAACGTGAAGGCAGTATTCTCGATATGAACGGCAGCCCCAAGGCACGTTTGAAACATAATGTCGGAATCATTGGAAAGGAACATGCAAACCTTTTGCAACGTTTGATCGCTAGAGGTATCAAGCCAAAACTGGAATTACAATTTGGCGGGAAGTTTAGCTCACAACCTGCGCTTGCTTATAACGTGCTTGCAGATATTCGAGGTTCTGAGTTACCTGATGAGATGCTCATCATTGGTGTCCATCAAGACTCTTGGGATTTAGCCACGGGAGCGACTGATAACGGTGTAGGCGTGGTGTTAGCGATGGAAGTTTTGCGCAGTATTCAGGCAAGTAAATTGCCCATCAAACGCAGTCTGCGCGTGGTTTTATTTTCGGGCGAGGAGCAAGGTTTGATGGGAAGTAAAGCCTATGTGGAGCGGCATCTCGCCGAAATACCCAAGGTTCAGGCAATGCTCACAGTCGATGCCGGGGCGGGGCGTATTATCGGCTTCCCTGATATGCAAGTGGATGCTTGGTATTCCGCATTGAGTGAAATTGCGGCGAATACGAATGGCTTGCATCAACTTGATATCGTTTATGCGCATTCTAAGGGCTCAGATCATGAGAGCTTTTATGAGCGGGGTGTTCCAGCTTTTTCGGCGATACAAGAGCCTCTCGATTATATGAGCCACACTTGGCATAGTGAAGTCGATACCATTGACCACGTTAAGCCTGAGTATCTAGTTCATAACGCCAAGGTCTTGGGATTGTTAAGCTTGTCGCTGTTGAACGCGCCCAAGTTACCGCATCAAGCAAATCCGAAGTCACCTTAGTGCTGAGTGGCTGCCATGATTTGATCAAGTACATCGATAGGTAAGGGGCCATATTTTAAGACATCGTGATGAAATTGACGGATGTCGAACTGTGGCCCCAATCGTTTCTTTTGCTGCTCACGTAGCTCGCGGAATTTCACTGCGCCTAACTTGTACGTAATGGCCTGTGCTGGCCAATTGCGCACACGACTAATTTCTCTATCGGCCAAACTAGGCAACATCGGTAATTTGCTTTGCCAAAAATCTTTTGCTTGTTGTTCGCTCCAGTCGAAATGATTAATCCCCACATCGAGAATCACGCGAATTGAACGAACCAAGTTCCATTCCACAGCACCGAGTTCATCCGCATCGGTTTGGTACAGCCCGAGTTCGTGACCATATTCTTCCACATAAGCCGCCCATCCTTCGACGTAGGCCGCATAAAAACTGTGGGGAATCGTCGTGGTACAAGCAGCTTGCTTCACCGCATAGCGATTCTGAAAATGATGGCCTGGCGTGCTCTCGTGCAATAACAACCAGTCAAGGCTGCGCCTATCGTAATGTGACTTTGCTTTGTTGAAGTAGAAGGCACCTTCTTCTGGCAAATAATAGCCATCGACAGGAAAACTCATGCCACGATTGGATGCACGAATTGTCGGCGGCTGTACGCCATTGGGCAAGAATAGTTTGCCGATATTTTGGTAGACAAGCGCTTGCCTTTGTTCGTAATCGGCTTGTGGCGTAGTGCCATCAGGATAGTGGAACGTGGCGCCGTTGAGGTAGGTAGCGAATTCAGTATCGCGCCCTTCATATACCATGTTTTTTTGAAGTCGATGATATTGCCCAAGTGCGCGGTCGAGTTCAGCATTGCCCATCTTGATTAAGTCCTCAGGGCTGATGTCTGTGCTTAGCCAAGCTTTGCGTAATAAACGATACCATTCTTTACCCATACTACTGTTGGCAAGGCCTTTGTCTGACAAGGCTGCTTTTTTTCCAAGCTCTCGATAAGCTTTTGCGGTGGCCAGTTTTTCATGCAGAAATTGCGTTTCAAAATCAATCATGGCGAGTTGAACTTTTTGGCATTCAGTAGCGTTTTCCAGTTCCCCTGCGGTTGTGAACTGCTGCTTCTCTCTTTTGAGATTTTCTAAGAAACGAATTTGTGCTTCTTGATTCTTTTCCTGAATTATTTTCTCGATCTGTTTTTGATAGGCGAACTCGACATCGCCACCTTGCCCCAGTGTCTTAAAGTTCTTGCTGTACTTCGATAGATATTGGTCAATACGTCCAACCTCATTTGCAAAGCTAAAGCTAGAGACTGAAAGTGCGAAGCAAACGGTGAAACCAGTGAGTGTATTTTTCATCTGTTGTTGTGAATGGGTTCTGTTGGATATCGTTTAATCTAGTGTCTGACGATAACGTTTTAAAGCGATGAAGCCAGCGACAAAAAGAAATGCCAGAATTGGCCATAGTTCGTCATAGAGTTGATTGACTGCATTGCCTTTCAATAAAATTCCTCGGACGATACGAAGGAAGTGTGTCAGTGGCAAAATTTCGCCAAAGTTTTGCGCCCACACTGGCATGGCGCGGAAAGGGAACATGAAGCCCGACAATAAAATCGATGGTAAGAAAAAGAAGAAGGTCATTTGCATCGCTTGTAGCTGATTTTTGGCGATGGTAGAGAAGGTAAAACCAACCGCCAAATTCGCCATAATAAAAATGCCGATCAAACTAAAGAGTAGAGGCAGACTACCCACCATCGGCACATCAAAAATGATGAAAGCCGCGCTTATGATGACACTGAGTTGGATGTAGCCTATCAAGATGTAAGGGAGGATTTTGCCGACCATGACTTCGGCTGGACGTACTGGTGTCGCTAACAAGTTTTCCATCGTGCCGCGCTCACGTTCGCGCGTCATTGCAAGTGATGTGAGCATGATCATGGTCATCGTGAGTATCGTGCCAATCAAGCCTGGTACGATGTTATAACGCGAGAGCCCTTCGGGATTGTAGCGTTTATGAATGCGAATTTCGAAAGGTGATTGATTAGCTTGCGCACGTTGTATGGACTGCAAAGGTCCAACTAAATCGTGTTGAAGTGCAATCGGTGCGATGGCAGCAAGCGCAGCCACTGCATTGCCTGCGGCAGAGGGATCGGTCGCGTCGGCAGAGATTAATAAACTCGGTTTTTCACCTCTGACGATTTTTTCGGTGAAACGGGGGGGAATCACGACCATGAATTGCACCTTACCATTTTCGACGAGCTCATCTGCTTCCTTCTCACTTTTGAGATTGTAGTCAATCCGAAAATAGCCAGTATTTTGTAGCGCTGCAGTAAAACTTCGCGAGAGTAGGCCTTGGTCCAAATTCACTAATGCAGTCGGTAGACCTTTGGGGTCCGTGTTAATGGCATAGCCGAACATGATCAGTTGAATGATGGGGATACCAACAGCCATCGCAAAAGTTAAGCGATCGCGCATCATCTGTTGGAACTCTTTAATGAAAACTGCGAGCATGCGTTTTAATGAAAAAGCACTCATCACAATCTCCCTGATTTGCTTTGGCGCGCTTGATTGTCGTTCTTGAAGTTGTCCGGGGCATTGGCAATCATGCTGATGAAAACGTCTTCTAAATTAGCGCGGCTGGCATTGATTTGAATAGGGCTGCCATGGCGTACGCGCTCTAGCGCCGCAAGCACTAAATCCTCATCTAGCCCAGCAACATGTACGGCACTGCCAAAGGCCGCTACGCTCAAAACACCTTCTGATTGTTTGAGCGGTTCTAGAATTTTACCTAGGCCTTCGCCTTGAACGGTCCACACCTTTAACTTAGATTGCTCGATGATTTCAGCTTCTGTACCGCGTGCCAAAATCTTGCCATAGGCGATATACACGAGCTCATGACAACGCTCAGCCTCATCCATGTAATGTGTGGATACTAATACCGTAATGCCCTCGGCTGCCAAGTGATGAATTTGATCCCAAAATTCACGCCTTGCTTTCGGGTCGACACCAGCGGTAGGTTCGTCGAGCAATAGGAGGCGTGGTTGGTGAATCAAACAAGCAGCCAAAGCTAAACGTTGTTTCCAGCCTCCAGAAAGTGACCCTGCTAACTGTGAAGCGCGTGCAGTCAGGCCAAGTCGTTCGAGGGAAGCATCAACCGCGTCTTTGCGATGGGGTAGTTCAAACAAACGCGCAATGAAGTCTAAGTTTTGACGTATCGACAGGTCTTCATATAAACCAAATTTCTGCGTCATATAGCCGACTTGTCGTTTGATCTTTGCAGCGTCTTGGAAAATGTCGAGACCAAGGCAAGTGCCGCTGCCAGCGTCGGGCGTCAGCAAGCCACATAGCATACGAATGGTCGTCGTTTTACCACTACCGTTAGGGCCGAGGAAGCCACAAATTTTACCTTGTGCGACTTGGATATCGACTTGGTCGACGACCGCGCGGCCACCATACGATTTACTGAGACCTTTGACATCAATCGCCAAGTTGCTCACGATTTTTTCTCCGCTACTGGGTTTGCGGCTTTGCTTAGCTTGACATCAATCGGTTGGCCAGGATGCATCTGCTTGGCGATAGCGGGATCAGGGCGCGCTTCGATTAAGAACATTAACTTCGCACGTTGTGCATTGGAATAAATGACTGGGGGTGTGTATTCCGCTTGGCTAGCGATGCGCGTGACCGTTGCGATTATTGGCGCGGCGCAAGCATCACATTGAACCGTCACGCTATCCCCCGCATGTATCGTGGCTAACTCGGCTTCTGGTACGTAGAAGCGAAATTTCACATTCCCTGGTGGTAGTAGCGATAAGACTGGTTGTCCAGGACTAACAACTTCACCGGCACGAAAGAACACATCGCTAATCAAACCCGCTTGTGGTGCCATTTCGGTTTTTTGTTTTCCACGCCAATGACTTTGACGTAGCACTTGTTCCGCTGCGAGTGCATTGGCATTCGCGGCTGCGCGCTCGTCAACACGTGCTGGCAAACTCGCCACGGCAAGCGCCGCTCTCAATTCATTGACGCGTGCTTGAGTGAGTTTGAGATTAGTCGTGGCATCATCAATTTTGGCTTTTGAGATGAAACCTTGCGCCAATAACTGTTGTTGGCGTTGCAGTTCATGTTGTGCCAATGCTGCTTGCGCTTCGGCGCTCGCCAACTGTGCGCGAGTCACGGCGATCTCTTCTTGGCGTTTGCCTTTCTCCGTGTTCAGCGCTTGCGCTTTAGCTGCTTTCGCACGCGCTGTGGCTTCTTCCACATTCGCTATTTCCGCTTCTTTGTCGAGGCTAAATAAGGCCGCGTTCTGTGCCACGTCTTGGCCCGCCTGTACGGTCAAACTTTCAATACGACCTCCAAGCGGCGAAGAGATATACAGATACTCACCTTCGACATAACCAGACCAAGATTTGCTTGGCGTTGGGCTGCAGGCGCTCAATGTGAAACTTGCTGCCAATAGAGCTAAAACGATAGCGTTTTTACGCATGATGCTGATCTCCGCAGGGAAGGGAAGTCTTGGGAATAGTCAGTGCAAACAAAGCGCGTTCAACGCGTTCAATAATGGCGTCGTCGCTGAGCACACTTTCTTGCATTTGTTCATGAAAAAATTGAGGGGCAAAGCCTAGTTGCATGACACGTGGCGCAATCACCATCGGCGCTGCAATCGAACCCATCAAAAAAGTAAAGGCTTGCATAGGCGCGATGTCACTTAGTTCTTTTTCTTGCTTGGCTTGAAGAATCAAGAGAATGATGAGTTGCATATGCCGCGAACCATTCTTCTTTAAAAAATCTTGTGCCACTTGGTCTCCACGTGCTGCATCGGCCCACACACGACCAAGCCAGCCACCGTGTTCACGCAACAAACGGGCGAGGCGCAGCATGGTGTGTTTCAGCTTTTGTAATGCGGTTCCTGGCTGTTCGGTTTCTGCCTGCAGTTGCGCAAACAATTCCTCATACATGGTTTGCAGCAGAATAGAGAGGAAATTGTCTTTAGTGCGGAAGTGATAGTGGAACATACCCATATTGACTTTCGCATGCTCAGTGAGCGCACGCAAAGACAAGTCGCAGCAGCCGCAAAGCGGGAATAATTCGCGTCCGCTTTGTAGCAGAGTTTGGTCAATATTTTGTGAAGGGCGGGCCATGAAACAAGTTTCTAGAAATTTTTAGAAGTTATTAGGCGGGTGACTAATAATCGAGAGTGTCGATTTTTTAGGCAGTGATGTCAAGCGGATTTTTTGCATTTGAAAGTGTGTAAAACATTCTCTGATTTACACGTAAATGTTTAAAATCAATAACTTAGCTTGTTTTCCTGTTGTTTTTGCGGTGAGCATTTTCACTAAACAGATGCGAAATGAAAAATAAATAGTGACTACGGGCAATACTTCGTTTTAATCTTAGAAAGTATTTGTGCCATTCAAATTTGCTATGGCCGAGAGGTTTTTCAGATGTCGATGTTGCTGTGATCAAAATGTGTTTTTGTTCGTCTTGCAAAGGAAGCGCGTATGAAAGTTTCTACCCGGTTGTTAGTACTCATCGTAAGTTTAGCCAGCGTCATTTTTGTTGTGAGTGGGATCGGCTTATTCGGCTTAGTGAAAGCCAATGCAGCCATACAAACCATCTATGAAGACCGCACAACGCCAACCGTTGATCTCGGTCGCATACAGTTAATGGTCGTGAGTAATCGCCTTGCAATTGCCAACGCATTAGTCGAGCAAAAGCCAGAAGCGAACGCGCAAAGTGTGGCCGCACTCGAAACCAATATGGCCAACATCACCAAGTTATGGGATGCCTACATGGCAACCTATCTCACTCCCGAAGAAGCACAGATTGCCAAGACCTTTGCCGAGCATCGTAAAACCTATGTACAGCAAGGCTTACTGCCAGCGATGGCGGCGTTGAAGAACAATGACCTGGAGACCGTGCGTCAATTGATGGTAGAAAAAGTCACGCCCTTAATGGCACCAGTCAAAAAAGCGGGCGACGATTTACTGCAATTGCAAATGGATGTCGCTAAAGCCGAATACGACGCTGCCGTCGCGCGCTATCGTGAAATTCGCAATACATTAATCGTGGTTACGCTCTTGGGTTTGTTGGCAGCGGGTGTTTTTGGTTGGTACACCGTGAGAACCATACGCGGCCAACTAGGCGCAGAGCCAGCAGAAGTGGCACGCGTGGCACAAGCGATTGCCGAGGGAGATCTAACCCAAGAATTTGATGTGCAAGAACACGATCGCAGTAGCCTCTTGTTCAATATGCGCGAAATGAATCAAAGTTTGGCCACGGTGGTGAGCCAAGTGCGAGGCGCGACCGATACCATCGCCACTTCATCAACGCAGATCGCCACAGGTAATATGGATCTGTCTTCACGCACTGAGGAGCAAGCGAGCTCATTAGAAGAAACAGCATCGGCTTTGGAAGAACTCACCAGTACTGTACGCCACAATGCCGACAATGCCCGCGAAGCGACAAAGTTGGCCAGTGATGCTTCTCAAGTGGCAGTGAAAGGCGGCAACGTTGTGGCTGAAGTCGTCACCACAATGGGGTCGATTAACGAATCTTCAAAACGCATCGTCGACATCATCAGTGTGATTGATGGCATCGCTTTTCAAACCAATATTTTGGCCTTAAATGCCGCAGTAGAAGCAGCACGTGCGGGGGAGCAAGGGCGCGGCTTTGCAGTGGTGGCCTCAGAAGTGCGCGCTTTGGCTCAGCGTTCTGCCAGTGCTGCCAAAGAGATTAAAACGCTCATCGATAGCTCAGTACAACAAGTTGCCGTTGGCGCCAAATTAGTCGATGAAGCGGGTGCGACCATTAGTGATGTGGTCAATAGTGTGCGGCGAGTGAGTGCGGTCATTACCGAAATCAGCGAAGCAAGCAATGAGCAATCGGTCGGCATTGAACAAATCAATATCGCGATTACCGGTATGGACAACGTCACCCAACAAAACGCCGCTTTGGTGGAAGAGGCAGCGGCGGCGGCCTCATCCTTGCAAGATCAAGCCCAGGAATTGTCGAAATTGGTGAACGTCTTTAAATTGCATGACAATCCTGGTTCAGCGATGCGAGGTATGGCAGTGCCAAGTAGTCATGCAATAAAAGCTAAACCGGTACGTAAGGATATTTCCCGTGATCCTTTGCGTTTGAGTGCCTAGGCAGCAACCCTCGGTGGTAAGCATCGCTAGAAACGCAAGTCGAATGCTTATAGAAAATAACTACCGTTGCTCCTGCGCAGAGCCTGCCCTCGAATGAATTAGTCGGAGGCAGGAGCCTACTGTCTTTTTAGACCAACAAGCAGTGTCGCGAGATTCCCACCCATGCGACGACAGAGCATAATGTATTTCATCCTGAAATCAGAATCACAAAAAAAGCCGGAACTTTGTTGCGGCTTTTTTGCTCTAATAGGCTTCGTTTTAACAATAATTTCAAATATTGAGGGGATAAGGATGAAACGTATCGGTTTAGCTTTAGCACTAGTCACACCATTGATGTTCAGTGCGCACGCTGCCTTCGCTGAGCAAACAAATACCGTCGTCGTCAAAGCGGCGCGTATGTTGAACGTCAACGATGGCAAATGGGTTTCCCCTGCAGTAGTGGTAATTCGCAATGATAAGATTGTCGCGGCGGGTAGCAACGTCGTCGTGCCTAGCGGTGCCAAAGTGATCGACCTCGGTAATAAGTCTTTACTGCCAGGCTTGATCGACATGCACACCCACTTAACGGGCGACCCAGAAAATGCGGGATACTCGGTGGTAGCTTTATCGATGCCACGAGTGGCATTGATCGGCGCGAAAAATGCCCGGTTGACAGTTGAAGCGGGATTCACAGCGGTACGTGATGTGGGTGCCGAAGGCTATACGGACATCGCCCTGCGCGATGCAATCGATGCTGGCGACGTCGTCGGCCCTCGTATGTTGGCCTCGGGCCCAGCGCTCGGCATTACTGGCGGCCATTGTGACGACACCATGCATGCACCTGAATACAAAATTTCCGGCACCGGCGTGGCCGATGGCGTTGATGCAGTGATGAAAAAAACGCGTGAAGTCATCAAATACGGCGCCAGTGTCATCAAGTTTTGCGCCACAGGTGGTGTGTTGTCTTTTGGTGATGACCCACGTACATCGCAATACACGCTCGACGAAATGAAAACCATCGTCAGTGAAGCGCATCGCTTAGGTCGC
The DNA here is from genome assembly GCA_947464955.1 of Oxalobacteraceae bacterium. Lineage (GTDB taxonomy): Bacteria > Pseudomonadota > Gammaproteobacteria > Burkholderiales > Burkholderiaceae_D > Undibacterium. The sequence continues at coordinate 5,727 of CANHZI010000098.1, read as the reverse complement.
AAAGTGGCCGCTCATGCGCACGGCGGTGATGGCATCAAGAATGCGGTGTTAGCAGGTGTTGATTCCATCGAACATGGCTCTTACATTGACGAAGAGGGCGCTAAGCTAATGAAAGAGCACAAGACCTTCTTGGTGCCCACTTTGTACTTAGGCGATTGGCTCATCGCCAATGCTGAAGCGATCAAACTGCCTTTGCCATTATTAGAAAAAGCCAAAGTCGTCTTGCCAGATGCCCGCAAACACATCGCCAAAGCGATCGCTGCTGGTGTACCTATCGCCTTCGGCACAGACTCCGCAGTGTACCCACATGGATTAAATGGTCGTGAATTTGCCGTGTTAGTGAAACTCGGCATGACGCCAGCAGACGCCATCCGCACAGCAACAGTTAACGCCTCCAAGCTCATGGGCTGGGAAGACAAAGTCGGCTCCATCGACAAAGACAAATTCGCCGACATGATCGCCGTCGACGGCGACCCACTCAAAGATGTCACCGAATTAGAACGTGTGAAATGGGTGATGAAGGGCGGCAAAGTCGTGAAAGCTGCGCAGTAATTTTTCTGCCTTAACAATCGAAACGCCCACCAAGAGATTTTGTTTCTTTGTGGGCGTTTTTTTGTGATGCCTTTGCTGACGTTTGGATGTTCGTCTAGCCATGTGGACAAGAAGGGCCTTTAGGCTTTGGTATTTTCAGTCTTTTCGCGATGCCCAGTGAGCTGGCACTTGCTCGATGATGTCGCCGATAAAGACACCAACACAATGTATTGTGGTGAGTGCTGGGGAAGCGGTGAACTGCCTTTGAATAGGCTTGAGAAGAGAAATTCTACAAAGTAGAAATCCAATCGCATTCGAATTCGAGAGGCTTAGGCTCGTTATTTTTGTGTTTGACCAAGGCTTCGAACCACATTGCCGTTCTCATCTAGGAAATCAAAAATAGATTCACCCTCTGGCGTCACGTACATCATTATCCGTGGTCGGCCTTTGGCATCGGACAGGATGATCGCAGAAGAAAGTCCGCGGGTTCTACCGACAAATAGACGATCAATTTGACCTTCATCTTGATTACCAATTCCACGATCTAAAACTCTTAGACCCGTTTCCATGAAGCCCGCTTTTTCATAGTGTCCCAAGGCTAATTGTTGGTCACCACCAAAGCGATCCATCGAGAAATGCATGGCAGATTGAGGCTTATTCTTTTCACCTAACTGGCCTTCAAAAATCAAACCACCGCTCTCATCACCGACAGAGTTATAAAACAAAATGCCGGGTATCTTGCCTCTATCGCTAGAGATGGTTTTTCCCTCTAAAATAGGATCAGGTAAACGATCTCGATTGGCGAGCACCATCGCAGGTTTACCATCTGAGTTGATGACATTAATACGTTCGACATCAATTTCAGAAAATTTGTTGGCCCTTGTTAATAGTTTTACTCCTAGAGTCAGTGAGACAATTAGCGTTAATACCGTCAAGCCGAGAAGAAACTTTAGTAAACGATTTTGCTTTTGAAGTTCTACGATATGGGAGTCAGTCATGATGTGTTGAAAAAAGTTGAAATTTGGTAGGTAACTATTGAGCGTGGTAATTCCTATTTGCAGACAAAGTTGGTGCGTTTGTGTGGTTGGATTAGCCGGTGTTTTTTTGACGATCGGAACCTAGCAGATACCAGATTAGGCGAGCATAACCAAGTGCAATCAGACAAATTGCCATCGCAGTGGCGAATTTGATAGTTGCTATACCCAATATAGAATTGATCTCCAAATTTCGCATTGAGAACCAAGTCCTTAGGTGCAGACCACAAAGCAAAGCAATTCCAGAAAAAATAAGGTAGCGCCCTTTTTCTTTCGTTCTGAAAATTAGGGTTAGGCTGCCAAGTAAAAGGACGCCGCTGGTTAATGCGAAGAGCGCGATTTCTCCGTAGATAAGAGTTGTGATTGCTGCTATCAATACTCTCAGGGTTTGTTCCCGAAAGCATTGCCCGAAGTGGGTCTGAGATGAGTTGATTGCTCATACGAGATTCTCGTCAATTGTTCTTTTGGCGGTAGATAGTTTGCTAAATTGGAAAACTGAAGTTAACACATGGATGTAAAAAATGCAATAAAATTATCGCTCTTATACGCCTTGAGGGGCAGCGTAAGAATGCGGTATTGGCAGCGCCGGTTTCCATTGAACACAGCACCGACGTCTATGAAGAAAGTGCTATGTTGATGAAAGAGCGTAAGACCCACTTAGTTTCACCATGTCCTTGAGCGACTGTCTCATCGCTAATGCTGAAGCATTCATATTGCAATTACTCTTGCTAGAGAAAGCTAAAGTCGTTATGCCACACGCCATCCGCTCGGCAAAAGTTGACTCCTCCAAGCTCATGGGCTGGGAAGACAAAGTCGGCTCCATCGACAAAGACAAATTCGCCGACATGATCGCCGTCGACGGCGACCCACTTAAAGATGTCACCGAATTAGAACGTGTGAAATGGGTGATGAAGGGCGGCAAAGTTGTGAAAGCTGCGCAGTAATTTTTCTGCCTCAACAATCGAAACGCCCACAAAGAGATTTGGTTTCTTTGTGGGCGTTTTTTTTGAGAGTAGTAAAATTCTTAGAAGTCCATACCTTGGATTGATTCGATGGTGGTTTATGTTTTGTGGAGCATTCGCCATGGTGCATCGCTTAGTGAACTGTACAAGGATCACATCGAAAGCCTTGGAAACCCTAAATGGCCGATCCAATTGGTGATGAGAAAAACGATTGGCATAGATATGAATGAAGCCAGAATCCAAACGAAATATGTCCGAGTTCTTTGTGAGAGAGCAAAGAAAACAGAGATAGCGATTGCGACTAACCAAGCGATCAAACATGCTGGCGCGGCCAAATCTCCTAAGTTGTTCCATACTTCAAAGTGCGGACTCATCCGCCCACCAATGTTTCCCCAGTTGTACACCGAATTTGCACACGCCCAAATAACTCCAAGGACAGATGCAATTAGATTGGAGCTTGCAAGCACCAAGTTACCTTTTCTATTTTTGTGACTGGTGGATATCATTCTGTTTTGCCTAGGACCATAATCAGTTCGGATGGAGTAATCTTCTAATTGATGATTGAGGTGGCGGCTTATAGGCCATCCAATATTTTCCGTGCAAATGTGCCTAATATGACACCAGCGAGTGTCATCAGAAAAAGCATTTCAATTGATACCCCATAAATCAGACCAATAGTCAGACCTGTAATCGCACCACAAATGGCGCGTTTTTATTCTCCATTATTTTTATATTTTTTCGACGAGTCCGTGACGATCACGACTCCAAGGAACACACTGAAAATAAAGAGACTGATGATTGACTCAATACTGAAGGCGTCTATCCCACCAAGCGTGAGGCCCAATACTTTGAAAGACAAATAGAGAAAGAATGAAATAGCAATGACCAGCAGTGCGCGAATCTCCGACGCTAATACCCAACGAATAGCTCGGATGAAAATGTTTCCTTGCGGCGGTGAGTTGTTAAGCATGATGCACGATGAGTTTTTGCACGAATTCGAAAGTAATCATTGTTGAAAGGCCGATTGAATTAGTTTGATGAAAGCGGTTCTAACCAGTAACGGACAGATTGTTTGAGTCCAGTGCAAGCATAAAGCTTTAAATCGGGCGCACTTCAGTTCCAGCGCCACGTGTAACATGAAGCATGCGGCTTGGCGCATTGATTTTGGCAGTGTGCCAGATACCTCGCGGCACCACGATAGCACCACTACCATTCAAGCTTACTTTGTGTACACCATCTGGCTGTTCCAAATGCAACTCGACCGAGCCTGATAGTAAATAGACGAACTCGTCTGCATTCGGGTGCATTTCCCAAGTTGGCCAATCAGTGTCAAACTCAAATTCCGATACAAGCCAGCCAGTACCATAGCGCTCAATTTCTGCTTCAGGCATATGCCAAAACTCTACTCCACCGGGCAGTTGAGTTGCAGCGCCGTCCTCGGCGAGATGAACATAGGTGTGTTGAGGATTCAGTGTCATAGGGTTTCGCTTGTGATCTCGATTATTGATGAACCTAGAGCTTAAAGGAAGGCGAGCTTACGGTAGGTTTATTAATTGGTGTTTTGCAAGATAATCGAGAGTATGTGCTTAAGAGATTTAATGATTTTTTGAGTAAAGAGGGTGGGTGCTATTGCAAGCGCCACAGCGACAAACTAGTTGAATGTTTTCACGTCCTTCACTAGCAGAAAAAATGCGCTCAGCGGAAATGTTTTCTTTGCAGACGAGGCATTTGACACTGACTCTTGATGTATTTCGGAATTCATTGAGCGCGATCTGAATGACCTCAGCTGTGGTGTTGAGTTGAATTGTTTCACTACCGATCAGTTCAAATACAACGACAGTAACCAAAGCCACAGCTGAACCTAGCATTACGCCAAAAATTCTACCCCAGTACAACATTCCAAGAAATCCAATCGGCTCGTTCGCTGGAAGCGGTGTCCAGAACAGTAGCCCTACACCAACTCCAAAAACAAGACCTAGCGGCCAACGAAAAACGGAGAGAAGTCCTAGGAAGTTATTTTTTTCACGACGAATATAGTTGCTCATGAGAAGACCATTAATGAATGTCAAAGGAGTCTTTTCTAACGATTTCTAGAAAAAAAGGATAGTGTAAGCATTGATACATAAAAAACTAGAGTTGATAAATCTGATCGCTCTTGGTCGCATATAAATTTTATCTTTGATAGCGACGTACGAGTAAAAAATCAGAGTTGGGATCGCTAGCGATTGTTTAATCTGTCAAGAGACGATACGCTTAAAATAATGGAAGGGAAACCAGCTGCCAACATAGGTCCAGCCTTCATCTTCCATTTGACTTTGTTTATTCGCGATATTGAGCGCATACAATCGACGATGTTCCCATGTCTTTTTCGAGGCCAAGACGGTGAGGAAATGGGGGCCAAAGCCTACTAAGTGATAACCAGCTTTTCCTTCTGTTTCGAGAATTTGCATTTCGTTGAAAGCATTCGCGCCGGAAATTCGCTTTGAATTTTCCGCGGCCTGTTCGTTAGACTCTTCTGGCGCAAATCGTTGTTGTGCCGCTTGACGAGTAATGCCCATGACAGATCCAATTTCCGACCACGAACCATTTGATCGTATCGTTGATCTAGCCCAGCAACACCAAGTCAAGATCAGCACACCGATGATGGGCGAAGCGGTCGATATCGCAGAGGCGCAAAGTGGACAGCGTTGGTGGTTGGAACAATTGCCTGCTCGACGGATGGTGAAGAAGGCGAAGCAGGGTGTTTGTCCGTTTTATGCTTTGGTGGGTGAGTAGAGATTTGATTGTGGCTGCGAATTTGTAGGGCGGGTGCAATCCGCGCGGTTTCGGACTTCGATAATTTCCTAGCAGCGCGGGTTGCACCCGCCCTACATGGCTATCGTCGTTCAACGTCAGGGTCTGCCTCAGCCTCAATTATTTGCGCTTCCAAAATATTTACAATCTCTGAAAGTGCCTGAACTCGATTCCCAATTACTGCTTTGTACATTGCCGAATGTGGAAAGCTGAAAACGAAAAAATTTTTGTGGATCACACATAAATCTGAGCCTTGATTGAGCTTCCCTCGATAATTAGTTCACCATCAGGTGAATGTCATGCAGCGAGATTCTCTTGATTTTGTTTCTTCATCCAGTCTTCCAGATATTGAACTGGAGAGCGGTAACCTAATGTCGAATGCTGCCGCGTTCGATTATAAAACACCT
>CANHZI010000097.1 GCA_947464955.1 Oxalobacteraceae bacterium | reverse complement strand
TAATGAACAACCACTTTTTTACCCGCTACCGCTTCATTGCCCTTGCCAACTTTTTTGTCGATTTTCTCGACGGGTACGTTTGGTTGCTCTTCGGCAGGACGTGGTGGCGGTGTGATGACTTCGAGTAGTTCAACATCGAAAATCAAATCCGAATTTGGCGGGATCAAACCATTGCCGACATTCCGTTCGCCATACGCCATACTGGATGGAATGATCAAGGTACGTTTGCCGCCAACTTTCATCCCTACCACACCTTGATCCCAGCCTTGGATCACTCGGCGCGCGCCGAGTGGAAAAGTAAAGGGGCCACGGTTGATTGAACTATCGAAAGCCTTACCGTGTAAGTCAGCGGCATTTGGATCATAGAGCCATCCGCTATAGTGAACGACGGCGAGCTTGCCTGCTTGTGCTTCATCACCTGTACCGACTAGGGTATCAATGATTTTTAAAGCGCTCAGTGCAGGCGCGGCTGATGTTGCTGCCGCCGATGCGCTGACTTCTGTTTGTGGCTTGCTATCTTGTGCATAGCTGATAGAAGAGGCACACAGAGACGCTGCAAAGATGCTTAACGCAACAATAGATTGGGTAGATTTCATGAATGATCCTGAGGGCGGAAATAAGCGAAATGAAGTGAATTTATTTTTGTTTGTTACTGGCTTGTAGCTTGGCTTCGAAAGCGACATCTAATTTACTGGCTTTGCGAGGCGCTTGCTTGTGAACATTATTGACAAATTGCACAAAGGCGTCAATCTCGAGTGGCTCGCATAAAACCTGGGGCGATTCAGGATCGTCATTGAGAACCAAATAGAAATGACCATTCGAAGTGGATACCATGGAATAGGGGGCTTGGTTGCTGCGTTCTTTGAGACGGAGAACTGCATTGCTAGCTTTGGTTGAGCGTGCCATAGTTTATCGGTATAGTCGAAAGCTGAGGGGTGAAAGGGTAGATGTCATCACTGTTAAGTCGGAGCGGAATCAATCTACCCAGAGAGCAAGTCGCAGTTTAGCACTGTATTGTGCATTCTGAGATCTCATCACCGCGTGTCAATTGTTTGCAAGGAATCATATGGAAGTTATTCAGCATTATAAAAATGGGGCCGTGTTTGTTTCGAGTAGTGGTCGCCGGCAACCGGTGTATAACCCTGCGCTTGGCACTGTATGTGCCGAGCTTGCGTTAGCGAGTGCGGATGAAGTGAATGAAGTGGTGGCAGCAGCGAAGGCTGCATGGATATCTTGGTCGGAAACGCCAGCCTTAAAGCGCGCGCGTATCCTATTTAAGTTCAAAGATTTGTTAGAGCAAAATGCGGCGAAGTTGGCCGCTTTGATTACTCGTGAACACGGTAAAATTTTGTCGGACGCGATGGGTGAAGTGACGCGTGGCTTAGAAGTGGTGGAGTTCGCTTGTGGTTTGCCGCAGCTATTGAAGACCCAATTTTCCGACAACATTGGTGGCGGTATTGATAATTGGAATCTGCGACAGCCGCTTGGTGTGTGTGCCGGCATTACGCCGTTTAATTTTCCATTCATGGTGCCAATGTGGATGGCGCCGATGGCAATCGCCACTGGAAATACCTTCATTCTAAAGCCATCCGAACGCGACCCTTCCGCCTCGTTGATGATCGCTGATTTATTCAAACAAGCTGGGTTACCTGATGGTGTGTTTAATGTGGTGCAAGGCGATAAATTGGCGGTCGATACGCTGTTAGCACATCCTGAGGTCGCTGCTATTTCATTCGTCGGTTCGACTCCTATTGCTGAGTACATTTACAGCGAAGGCACTCGTCGTGGTAAGCGCGTGCAAGCGCTGGGCGGTGCAAAGAACCATTTGGTGGTGATGCCCGATGCCGATTTAGATCAGGCTGTTGATGCGTTGATGGGCGCGGCTTATGGTTCGGCAGGAGAGCGCTGTATGGCGATTTCTGTCGCGGTGGCAGTAGGTGAGGTGGGAGACGCCTTAATTGAGCGCTTGGTGCCCCGTATACGCGCTTTAAAGGTCGGTAATGGTAGCAGTGCAGATGTGGAAATGGGGCCAGTGGTGACAGCAGCGCATAAAGCGAAGATTGAAAGCTTGATTGCGGCCGGTGTTGACGAGGGCGCTCAGTTGGTGGTGGATGGGCGGGGTCTTGTGATTGATGGGTTTGAGCAGGGTTATTTCTTGGGAGGCTCATTATTTGATCACGTTAAAGAAGGAATGCAGGTGCATCGTGAAGAGATCTTCGGACCGGTGTTGTGCGTGGTACGTGTCGCCAATTTTAGTGAAGCGCTAGAACTCATCAATCGCCATGAATTTGGTAATGGCGTCTCCTTGTTCACTTCGGATGGCAACACCGCGCGTGAATTTTCAAGACGAGTGCAAGTGGGTATGGTGGGGATCAACGTACCGATTCCCGTGCCTATGGCTTGGCATTCTTTCGGCGGTTGGAAACGCTCGTTATTTGGGGATGTGCATGCGTATGGCGAAGAGGGTATTCGTTTCTATACGCGATATAAATCAGTGATGCAACGTTGGCCGGATAGTATCGCGAAGGGCGCGGAATATACGATGCCTGTGGCGAAGTAGTTTTGTATTGAGCAGATGTAAAAATGGCGAGCCTAAGCTCGCCATTTTATTTTGCACTATCTCAGGTTCAAATTAGAACTTGATGCTTGCACCTACACTGAAATAACGACCAACTGCATCGTAGTATTGTGGGAAGGTGTTACCGCTGTTAGTACCAGTGGAACCAATTGTAGAACCAACCATTGGTGGTTTCTTATCCGCTGCATTGTTGATACTGATATTGAAGCGAATATTCTTGCTGAAGTTCCATACAGCGCTCAAATCGACGTAGTCATATGCATCGATTTTTGCGTATGCTGGCAAGAAGTTTGTGCCACCTGGTTCTTCGATTACACCGCTGACATGACGCCAGTTGTAGCCAAATACGAATTCACCAAATGTCCATGCGGTACGTTGGTTGAATTTGTTTTTGTATGTTGGGCCACCGCAAGCAACAGAGTAGTAACCTAAGCAGTCACGATCAACAGAAGCTGGTGTTGGTTGTGCGTGATATGAAGTCGTTTTGTTCATATCGAAGCCTAAGTCCAAACGGCCATATTTTGAATCGAGACCCAATGCTGTCATTGGCAATTGGTATTTCACACTTAAGTCGTAACCAGCAGTGCTTTGTGTACCGAGGTTAGACAAAGTTGTGACCACACCTTTGGAGTCCGTGCCATTGAAGCTACCGTTAGCTGTGCTACGGAAAATCAATGCACAAGAAGCGTTCAATGTGTAGCTAGGATTGAAATTTGGAGAGTAGCAACCGTCCAAGATATCAGTCGTAGTTGGCGAAGAAATCGCTTTAGTGATATCGATCTTGTAGTAGTCGAGGCTGATCGCCAATTTTGGCAATGGTTCGATCACGAAACCGATAGTCTTAGTTTTCGCTTCTTCAGGTCCGAGGTTAGGATTACCACCGCTTTGACGGTTGATCTGACCAGCAGATGGTTTATCCAAAGAGCCAATAACGCTAGATGGAACACCAGTCAAACGGCAGAGATTAGACAAAGTACCTGCAGTGTTTGCTTGTGCTTGGTTGATCAAGTTCAATTGGCATGGATCTGTTGCCAAGTTGCTCAAGCCAGTTGTTTGTGGCGCGAACAATTCATTGACGTTAGGAGCACGAGTCGCCAACTGTACCATACCGCGCAAACGGAAGGACTTCACTGGTTCCCATTCGCCACCATATTTGTAGCTGCCGTAATCTTGAGATTTCTTCTCAGTTGCAAAGTTTGTTTGACGGTAGCCAATTTCAGCGTTCAAAGTACGTACGAATGGCAAATCCTTGATCAAAGGAATTTGCGCTTCAACAGCGTATTCTTTGAGTTTGAAAGTACCAGTACGGTCTGGTGTTGGAGCACCTGTACCCAATACTTCACCTTGGATTTGAGAAACAGCATCAGAGCGTGTGAATGCTGTCAGCTTACGTTGTTCAGCACTGACGGAAACGCTGATTGGTTGTTTTGCCCATGGGCTTTGGATGGAACCTAAATCACCGTTAGCAGAAGCTGCGGCAACGTCTTGTTCCACACCTTGCATCAAGATTGCGCTTTGGTTGATGAACGCTACTTGTTCAGGTGTGATAGAGCCAGCTGCACCCCATACATTCAAAGGTACGCAACCACCAGTTGCATCAACGCACTTGCCAGTCGCTACGGAATTCAAGGCTTGTTTTACTTTAGACAAAGAACCCCAATTCTTACGAATTTGAGTTTGGTCTGCAGTACCACGGCTCCAGTATGCATCGTAGTTCCAAGAACCAGCGATCTCACCCTTCGTACCTAAAGTGTATTGCAAAGTTTTGTTATCGAAGTCGTTGAAACGTGGACCCATTTCTGTGATACGACGACCGATAGTCAAAGGCACGATAGTAGAGTTACCCACTACGCAGTCTGCAGCAGCGATACCACGGCGTTGGCACAATTGTGTACGTGCTTCAGCGGGGATGAATGGGTTACCGATAGGTACATTGAATGTGTTGTTGAAAGTTCCAGACTCAGCCAAAGTAGATGCTACTTTACTTGCTGTGTAGAACATTTCGCCATACAGCTCAAAGTTATCGTTGATTTTGTAGTTAGCGAGAGATGTTGCTTGTGTACGATCCAAACCAGTGACGTAGTAGTTCAATGGGTTGAAGTTGTACAAGGCAACAGGCTGTACCAACTTACCAGTCGCTGGGTCGATTTGCCATGTTCCAGACAAAGCATCAGTACCGCCAGTGCCTTTTGTTGTAGACATTGCTGCTGGAACTGTAGTACCAGAGCCGTCAGCCAAGCCAGTGACAGAGTTCAGCGCGCTCAAACCATAGGAGCGCTTACCTTGTGTCAAAGGATCAGATTTTGTACGACCAATACTCAATACCACGTTACCACGACCTTCGTCGAGGCTTGCACCCATGGTGACGTCAGTACGATAGCGTTTTGCATCTGCTTTGCTAGTGCCACCATAAGAAGTGTTAACTTCAACACCTTGGAAGTTTTTCTTGAGGTTAAAGTTGGCTACACCGGAAACAGCATCAGCACCGTATACGACGGATGCACCACCTGTTAATAGGTCAACGCGGCTCAAGAGAGCGATAGGAATAGAGTTGGTATCAACAGTACCGCTGAGGTCGTAAGGAACTAAGCGACGGCCATTAATCAAAACCAAAGTACGGTTAGAACCTAAGCCACGCAAATCGATGGTCGCTGCACCGCCTGTACCATTGTTAGTACCTGGGCCAATCGCTGGCACAGCAGCTGGCAAGCCTTTGAAGAACTCTTCAACAGCAACAGGTTGAGATGACTTAATTTCTTCCGCTGTGATTGAGCCGATTGGGCTAGTAGATGTTGTGCCTGGTGTTGTGATACGGGTACCAGTAATAACAACTGATTCGACTTTCTTTTCTTGTGCTGCTGCTGGTAAAGCGATGACGCCTAAACCTGCGACAACACCACCAGTAAACATAACGCGTAGTGAACGCGATAGAATTTTTTCAATCATGGATAACTCCTGTGTCGGGGTGATTTTTATTAAAGTCATTTCCTAGGGTAAAGGAAACGCTATGTTGCTCCCTCCGTTTGCTTTTGACGCATTCGGCTCACATCTGTGTGTGCTTTGAATCTGATCTTTTTTTTCAGATGTCGAATGAGACCATTTTCACTCGTAGACTGTCAATCTGGGCGGCAACTTTTGCACCGGAAAACAACAGTTTCCCTTTGGTGTAAAGGGGAATACTTGCTATGCTGTCTTTTTTGTGATTTGGATCTTTTGTGACTGATTATTTAATACTGGGTGTGGCTGCATTTGTCGCGGGCTTTGTTGACGCTGTTGTGGGTGGGGGTGGTTTGGTGCAGTTACCAGCTCTCTTTACAGTTTATCCTTCTGCTGTTCCATCTAGTCTGTTAGGTACGAGTAAGTTGGCGGGTGTCTGGGGTACGTCCGTGGCCGCATTTAATTACCTCAAGAGCGTTAAGTTAAATTGGTCAGTAATTCTGCCTGGCGCGATCGCTGCGTTCTTGTTGTCTTTCTTGGGGGCTATTACTGTTACCTATATTCCTCCAACATGGTTACGAATGGCGTTGCCATTTGTGCTAGCTGCGATTGCGGTATACACATTTGCCAACAAGGATTTTGGTATTGTTCAGCGCGAAGCATTGAACCTAGTGACTGAGCGAAAATTAACAGTTTTGTTCGGCGCCCTGATAGGATTCTATGATGGTTTCTTTGGTCCAGGAACGGGTAGTTTTTTTGTTTTTGTATTCGTACGGTTTTTGGGGCATAGCTTTTTGAGCGCGTCGGCGGCGGCTAAGGTGTTGAACGTAGCGTGTAACGCTGCAGCATTAATTTGGTTCGGTGTAAGTGGCAACATTATGGTTGCGCTGGGGCTATCGATGGCGGTTTGCGGCGTGTTCGGCTCTTTGCTTGGCAGCAATGTTGCGATTCGCTTTGGAAGTGCATTTGTCCGCAAGGTCTTCCTTTTGATTGTTGTGTGTTTGATAGCCAAGACAGCTTATGATGGATTCTTGCGGTAGCAATGTTTCACGTGAAACAAATTTAGGATGGTTGTGATTTTGAATCAGGCGAACGATAAAATTTTCCGTAGGACGATAGTTGGCGATAGTGAGATTCGCGAGCGTACGCTTACGCTAACCAGAACTGAGCAAACAGTCCTGTTGTCCGTGGATGGGGAGGCGAGCTTCTTGCAGTTGAGTCAGCGTTTCGCGGTGGGTGAGTCGGCTGAATTTGAAATGGCGATGGATAGCTTGCTTCGTAAGGGCTTGATCGAGCCTTTGGAGGAGCTTGCGCTTGATTCGCATACAGATCTGCTTAAGGCTGAGATTGTGGGCTTCGAGACAGAAGATTTTTTCTCTTCAACAGGAAATGGGTTGCATACGGGCTCGGGCTTGGTTGTGGATACGAGAAGCAATAGTATTCGGTCTGTCAATGGTAGGCGCAGCACTTCAAATGGTTTGGATGAGGTCGATTTGTTTATCCCTTTGGCTGGTGAAGAGCTCGGAGGGAGCAAGAAGAAAAGAATGCAGAAATTGGTTGAGGTTTATCCTGATCCTAGCAAACAAAAACGTTCAAAGCGTCGAAAGCGCGCAACGGCGCCGCCAGAGAATAAATTGTTTTTTAGGGTCTATTTGGCCCTGATTGCAGCTGGTTTATTGGCGGTAGTGGTCGCTTTGCTCTTCGCTTAAATGTTATGTTTCACGTGAAACATGTTAATAAATTTGTGTTTCCGGAGCTGCTGATCAAATTTTCTCTTAAAAAACCACTATAATCGTGCTCCTGTAAGAAATCTCGCAATCCCACCTAGAGTTACTCTCATGTTTTATCCTAAAGAATTCGATGTCATCGTCGTTGGCGGTGGTCATGCCGGAACGGAGGCCGCTTTGGCTTCTGCTCGTATGGGGCAGTCTACCTTGTTACTCACTCATAATATTGAGACCTTGGGTCAGATGTCCTGCAATCCCTCAATTGGTGGGATCGGTAAAGGTCACTTGGTCAAAGAGGTTGATGCAATGGGTGGTGCGATGGCGATCGCCACTGATGAGGCTGGTATTCAATTCCGTATTTTGAACTCGTCTAAAGGACCGGCTGTGCGAGCAACACGCGCTCAAGCTGACCGTATTTTGTATAAGCAGGCTATCCGCAGTCGCTTGGAAAACCAAGAAAATCTCTGTATTTTTCAACAGGCTGTAGATGATTTGATGGTGGAGGGTGATCGCGTTGTTGGTGCGGTCACGCAAGTTGGTCTGAAGTTTAGAGCTCGTGCAGTAGTTCTGACCGCAGGGACTTTCCTTGATGGGAAGATTCATGTAGGCCTCAATAATTATTCTGCAGGTAGAGCAGGTGATCCGCCAGCGATATCTTTGTCTCGCCGTTTGAAGGAATTGGCGTTGCCGCAAGGGCGGCTCAAGACGGGAACCCCGCCTCGTATCGATGGTCGCAGCATTGACTTTTCTAAGCTTTCTGAGCAGCCTGGTGACCTAGATCCTATTCCGGTGTTCTCTGTGATGGGGAATGTGGCTATGCATCCGCGCCAATTGCCATGCTGGATTACTCATACTAACGAGCGCACTCACGACATTATTCGTGCCGGACTTGATCGTAGTCCTATGTACACGGGTGTGATTGAGGGCGTTGGCCCACGTTATTGCCCATCGATTGAAGACAAGATTCATCGCTTTTCCGGCAAGGAGTCACACCAGATTTTCTTGGAGCCAGAAGGGCTGACTACCAATGAGTTCTACCCTAACGGCATCTCTACCTCTTTGCCATTTGACGTGCAATTAGAGTTGGTGCGTTCCATGGTCGGTATGGAAAATGCCTATATTTTGCGCCCAGGGTATGCGATTGAATATGATTATTTTGATCCGCGCGGACTCAAGACTTCACTTGAGACCCGAGCGATTCAAGGTTTGTTCTTTGCTGGACAGATCAATGGCACGACGGGCTATGAAGAGGCTGCAGCTCAAGGTATGTTGGCGGGTCTGAATGCGGCCTTGCAAACACAAGGCAAAGAGGCCTGGGTGCCTCGTCGCGATGAAGCTTATCTTGGTGTTCTGGCGGATGATTTGGTGACCAAGGGTGTGCAAGAACCCTATCGGATGTTTACAAGCCGTGCGGAGTTCCGTCTGAGTTTGCGTGAGGATAATGCCGATATGCGCCTGACTGAAATCGGCCGTCAACTTGGTTGTGTCAGTGATCAGCAATGGAAAATGTTTGAGGAAAAGCGTGAAGCTGTTTCACGTGAAATGGAAAGATTGAAGTCAACTTGGGTCAATCCACGTATTGTTGCAGATGCAGAAGCGGAGCGAGTCGTTGGTAAAGCGCTTGAACGTGAATACTCGTTGGCAGATTTGTTGCGTCGCCCGCAAGTGACTTATGATCATCTGATGACCTTGAATAACAAAGAAGGTGAGTCATTAACCGGTATGCCTGTGACAGACCCTGCTGTGAAAGAGCAGGTGGAAATCCAGATCAAATATTCTGGCTATATCGGGCGTCAAGCCAAAGAAGTTGAGCGCCAAGCGCATTATGAAAATCTCAAAATGCCAGAGACCTTTGACTATCTTGAGGTCACGGGCTTGTCGATCGAGGTTAAACAAAAGCTCAACGCGCAAAGACCAGAAACCTTGGGGCAGTGTGGTCGTATTTCTGGTGTGACTCCAGCAGCTTTGTCTTTGCTTTTGGTGCATTTGAAAAAACGTGGTTTCAAAGGTTTCGCGAATGCCGAAGCAAGTACTGAGAATGAACCAAATACAACCGTAATGAGTGAGGCTGAATGAAGGGTTTTGATAAAGTTGCTTTAGGTGCAGAGTTGTCTGCTGGCGTCGCAAGCTTAGGATTGCCGATTTCGGAAGAACAGATTGAAAAAATGCTGGCCTATTTAGCCTTGCTGGTTAAATGGAATTCTGTCTACAACCTGACTTCCATTCGTGATCCGCAAGATATGGTCAAGCAGCATTTGCTCGATTCATTGTCCGCGGTGCATGCGTTCACACAAGCAAAGAATGTATTGGATGTCGGTTCGGGCGGGGGCTTGCCCGGCATTATTTTGGCTATCGTTTTTCCATCTACTTCAATTTCAATGATTGATACCGTGAATAAGAAGACGGCATTTTTGACGCAGGTGAAGGCTGAATTGAAATTGAAAAATGTGACTGTTCATACAGGTCGGGTCGAACTTCTTAAAGTTGATCAGAAGTTCGATGTGATTACCTCCCGTGCTTTTTCAGAGTTAAACAATTTTGTGAATTGGTCTCACCACCTTTTGCAGGACGGAGGCAGATTCTTGGCGATGAAGGGTGTTTCTCCAGATCAGGAAATTGAACGTTTGCCTGAAGGTTGGGAGGTCGAAAATATTGAACCTCTGCAGGTTCCAGGGTTACACGTGGAACGTCATTTGGTCGTGATAAAAAAAGTTGAACATTGAATTTTTTTAAGAAAGTGTTTTTTGTTGAGTTTGGTTTTTGTAGAAGCTTGAGTAGTGAGCGTTACACGTGAAACTGCAAAGTCTCAATCGAATTGAGAACGAACTCGAGTGGTTGCCGAAAGAACCAAATGAAATATTAGTAATTATTTGTATAGAAATTTAATCTATTTAATTTAGTTTGCCACAATTACATTTAAAGAAACCATGGCTAAAATATTTTGCGTTGCCAATCAAAAAGGTGGTGTAGGAAAAACCACTACAACCGTCAATCTAGCGGCAGGTTTAGCGAAGCTGGATCAACGGGTCTTACTGGTTGACCTTGACCCCCAGGGTAACGCCACAATGGGAGCGGGGATTAATAAATCGAAGCTACAAGCATCGGTATACCAAGTCTTGCTCGGTATGTCGGATGTGAAAACGGCAGTAGTGCGTTCAGAGTCTGGTGGTTTCGATGTCCTGCCTGCGAATCGAGAATTAGCCGGTGCCGAAGTCGAGATGGTAGAGCTCGAAAATCGAGATAAGCGTCTACGCTTGGCCTTAGACGAAGTAGGTGCTAACTACGACTTCATTCTCATCGATTGTCCACCGGCATTATCGATGCTCACTTTAAATGGTTTGTGTGCAGCAAACGGTGTGGTCATTCCTATGCAGTGTGAATATTACGCGCTCGAAGGTTTGTCCGATCTGGCCAATACGATTAAGAAAGTCGCGGCGAACTTGAACCCTGATCTGAAAATCGTTGGTTTACTGCGCGTCATGTTCGATCCGCGTATGACCTTGTCACAACAAGTGTCGGATCAACTTGAACAGCATTTCGGTGACAAAGTCTTCAAAACGCTGATTCCACGAAATGTCCGTTTGGCAGAAGCACCGTCTTACGGTATTCCAGGTGTCGTGTTTGACCCTTCATCTAAAGGTGCTCAAGCCTACATCGCTTTCGGTGCCGAGATGGTTGAAAGAATTAAATCCTTAGATAAGAAGTAAATTGAATTATGGCAATTAAAAAACAAAAAGGCTTAGGCCGTGGCTTAGACGCGTTATTAGGTGGTGCGGAAGATTTTGCAGATGCAGTTCCAACAGTGGCTGGTGCACCAACCACTTTACAGGTCACTCAAATGCAAGCGGGTAAGTACCAACCTCGTACTCGCATGGATGAGGGCGCATTAGCGGAACTAGCCGCATCGATTAAGGCTCAGGGCTTGATGCAGCCCATCCTGGTGCGTCCAATTGGGCAAGCCAATGGTTTGACCCAATATGAAATCATTGCGGGTGAGCGCCGTTTCCGTGCCTCACAAATGGCAGGCCTAAGCGAAGTACCGGTGTTGGTCAAAGATGTGGATGACCAAGCCGCCGCAGCCATGGCTTTGATCGAGAACATTCAACGCGAAGATCTCAATCCCTTGGAAGAGGCCCAAGGTATACATCGATTGATCACCGATTTCTCATTTACCCATGAGCAGGCAGCTCAAGCGGTAGGCCGCTCCCGTAGCGCAGTGTCCAACTTGTTGCGCTTGCTGAACTTGGCACGTCCAGTGCAGACGATGTTAATGGCCGGTGATATCGATATGGGCCATGCTCGAGCCCTGTTAGCAGTTGATGCAGCGACCCAAATTCAGTTAGCAAATCAAGTTGTGGCAAAGCGTTTGTCCGTTCGCGACACAGAAAAACTGGTAACAAAGACAACAACTGAGTTAGCAACGCCAGCAAAACAACGTGACAAGGCAGAAAAATCACGTGACATTACGCGTCTCGAAGAAGAATTGTCTGATTTGTTGGCAACCCAAGTTGCCCTAAAATTGGGCAGCAAAGGTCGCGGCCAAATGATTATCGATTTCGCTGATCTTGACTCTTTGGATGGCATCATTTTGAAGATTCGTGGGCAATAATCGCGCGTCTGAATAACAAGGCAAAGTAACAAGTTTTTCTGATTTTTCTTAAAAATCAGAAAGATAAAGCGAACACAATTAGGAAAAAGTTTTGCAAAGCAAAATATGTTGCGTTGCATCAAACGTTTGACGCTGCACGCAACAAACACGTATAATTCTGTGGTTTTACGAAACGCGGGTTCGCTCGCGCTTAAAAATAGTGCGTCTCAGGGAACAAGAGGCGCGCAAAGTAGTCCGCAAAGCCCTAAAAGGGTGCTGCCAATAAAAATAATAAAACGAGAAGTACGACCGAAATATCCGATGAAATGGGGAGTGGCATGGCGCGAATAATTCTGTTGCAGTTTGCAGCAGCTGTGATCGTCGCGCTGGTGGCAAGTTTGGTGTCTGGCCTTCCCGCAGGATTATCTGCCCTACTTGGTGGACTATGTTGCGCCATACCGAACGCATTTTTCGCATTGCGCTTACTCAGCAGCGCGCGAAAGCCTGGCGGCAGTCCGATGAACTTTTTTGTCGGCGAATTTATAAAGATTGCATTGACGATTGCGCTTCTCAGCGCGGTCGTTATGTTTTACCCCGGTTTGAATTGGCTGGCGTTTATCGCTGCATTCATCGTGGTACTCAAAAGTTATTTAATTCTACTCTTTAGGCATTGATTATGAGCGCAACTGAGCACGCCCCAACCCCGTCGGAATATATCCAACATCACCTGGGTCATTTGGCTAATTCACATGACCAACAAACAGCTTTGGTTGATATGTCCTATATCAACTACGACACCATCATCTGGTCTGTCGTTTGCGGTTTACTCGCTATCATTTTGATGTTCTTGGCTTCTCGCAAAGCAACGTCCGGTGTGCCTGGTCGTTTTCAATGCGCAGTTGAGATGGTTGTAGAAATGGTCAATGATCAAGCGAAAAGCATTGTTCACGGTAACGTATCTTTCATCGCGCCAATGGCTTTGACAGTATTCGTGTGGGTCTCTTTGATGAACTCCATGGACTTCTTGCCAGTCGATTTGTTCTCAGTATGGTTGTTCCCCTTGTTGGGAATCAACCCAGAAATTCATCACCGTGTCGTTCCAACTGCTGACTTGAACGGTACTTTAGGTATCGCTGTTGGTGTGTTTATTTTGATGATTTACTACTCCTTCAAAATCAAAGGTTTTGGCGGTTTCATTAAAGAATTGTGCACAGCCCCGTTTGGCCCAGCCATGTTGCCATTCAATATTATGTTGAACGTGGTTGAATTTGCTGCCAAGACTTTCTCTCTCGGTATGCGACTGTTCGGTAACATGTTTGCGGGTGAGTTGTTGTTCTTGTTGATCGCTTTGCTCGGCGCGT
Source organism: Oxalobacteraceae bacterium (assembly GCA_947464955.1). Taxonomy (GTDB): domain Bacteria; phylum Pseudomonadota; class Gammaproteobacteria; order Burkholderiales; family Burkholderiaceae_D; genus Undibacterium. The sequence goes on along the minus strand of CANHZI010000097.1, from coordinate 5,873 downwards.
ACAGCCACTTCGGCGGTATCGGTCAAGTGATTGCTGGTTCGATCTGGGCGATCTTCCATATTTTGATCGTGTTCTTGCAAGCGTTTATTTTCATGATGTTGACTTTGGTGTACATGGGTCAATCTCACGATGCACACTAATTCGAATGGTCGCAGCGAGTCTTAACGAACTGCGACGATTCAAGTGAAGTAATCAGTTTTAGTATTGGTTTTAGTTTTTCGTTTTTTGGTTTTGGTATTTTAATTTTTTAACTTTTAGGAGTTTTCTCATGACTAACGTCGCATTTGTAGCTTTGGCTTGTGGTTTGATCATCGGTTTGGGCGCTTTGGGTGCATGTATCGGTATCGCTATGATGGGTGGTAAATACTTGGAAGCGTCTGCTCGTCAACCAGAATTGATGGACAAATTGCAAGGCAAAATGTTGTTGTTGGCTGGTTTGATCGACGCTGCGTTCATTATCGGTGTTGGTATCGCTATGTTCTTCGCAACAGCTAACCCATTCAAAGGTTAATTGAATTTCCTTTTTCTACCGTGGTGTTGGTCGAAGCGGTCAACACCCGCGGAACGATAATTCAGACAAGGAAACGACATGAATCTTAATCAAACAATGTGGTACCAAGCGGTGGTATTTTTTGTACTTGCTTGGTTCACCATGAAATTCGTATGGCCACCGTTGATCGGCGCCATCGATGATCGCAGAAAGAAAATCGCTGACGGTTTGTCCGCTGCGGATCAAGGCCAAGCTGCCATGAAAGAAGCTGAGAAAAAAGTTCAGCTTGAATTGGCGAATGCCCGCGAAGAAAGTCTAAAACAGATTGGAAATGCTGAGAAGTATGGTCAATCGATTGTAGAAGACGCCAAGAAAGCTGCTAACGCAGAAGCCGCACGCATCATCGCTGCAGCTCAAGCAGAAGCCGCAAATCAAGTCACAAAAGCACGCGAAGAATTGCGCGACCAAGTAGCTGCCTTGGCAGTGAAAGGTGCAGAGCAAATTTTGAAGCGTGAGGTGAATGCAGCTGCTCACGCAGATTTGCTCAACCAATTGAAGACTGAGCTGTAATCATGGCTGAACTCGCAACGATCGCTCGTCCATACGCAGAAGCGTTGTATCGCGTTGCTAAGTCTGGCAACCTGTCCGCCTGGTCGGAACTGGTTGCTGAGATGGCGCAAGCCGCGGCGCATCCCGATGTAGTAGCTCTTGCACACAACCCCAAAGTCTCCGCAGCGCAAACTGCTGAGGCTTTCTTGTCCGTGTTGAAGTCTCCTGTAACTGCTGAAGCGAAAAACTTCATCAATACATTGACTGAATATGACCGTTTAACTTTGTTGCCAGAAATCGCGGCGCAATTTCATGATCTGCAAAATGCCGACACCGGTTCTGCAGACGCGGAAATTGTCAGCGCGTTTGAAATGACTGACGCACAAGTTAAAGAATTGGCGGCAACACTGGAAAAGAAATTTGGTCGCAAATTGCACCCAACTGTAACAGTGGATTCTTCACTGATCGGTGGTGTGCGTATCGTGGTTGGTGATCAAGTGCTGGATACTTCGGTTCGTGCCAAGCTGCAACAGATGCACAACGCTTTGACCGCTTAAGCTTTGCTTAATGCTGTTTAAGTACTGAAACAATTTTAGGAGTTAGTATGCAACTCAACCCATCAGAAATCAGCGAGTTGATCAAGAGCCGTATTCAAGGCCTTGGTGACAGCGCTGAGATTCGTAATCAAGGTACGGTTATCTCCGTTACCGACGGCATCTGCCGCATCCACGGTTTGTCCGATGCGATGCAAGGCGAGATGTTGGAATTCCCAGGCAATACATTTGGTCTGGCCTTGAACTTGGAACGTGATTCCGTTGGTGCCGTTATTCTCGGTGACTACGAACACATTTCCGAAGGCGATACAGTTAAATGTACAGGTCGTATTTTGGAAGTACCTATCGGCCCAGAATTGCGCGGCCGTGTTGTTAACGCATTGGGTCAACCAATCGACGGCAAAGGTCCTATCAATGCAAAATTGACTGCGCCAATCGAAAAAATCGCTCCTGGCGTTATTGCTCGTCAATCCGTTTCTCAACCATTGCAAACTGGTTTGAAGTCTATCGACTCCATGGTTCCAGTTGGTCGTGGTCAACGTGAATTGATCATTGGCGATCGTCAAACTGGTAAAACAGCGGTAGCGATCGATGCGATCATCAATCAAAAAGGTCAAGGCGTTACATGTATCTATGTAGCGATTGGTCAAAAAGCTTCTTCCGTTAAAAACGTTGTGCGTTCTTTGGAAGCACACGGCGCAATGGAATACACCATCGTTGTCGCAGCGACTGCATCTGAATCTGCAGCGATGCAATACGTATCCGCATACTCCGGTTGCGCGATGGGTGAATACTTCCGTGACCGCGGCGAAGATGCATTGATCGTTTATGATGACTTGTCGAAACAAGCGGTTGCATACCGTCAAGTTTCCTTGTTGTTGCGCCGTCCACCAGGCCGTGAAGCGTATCCAGGTGACGTGTTCTACTTGCACTCCCGTTTGTTGGAACGTGCAGCACGTGTTAACCCAGACTACGTTGAAGCATTCACTAAAGGTGAAGTTAAAGGTAAGACAGGTTCATTGACAGCATTGCCTATCATTGAAACTCAAGCAGGTGACGTTTCCGCTTTCGTTCCAACTAACGTAATTTCGATTACTGACGGTCAGATCTTCTTGGAAACTTCCTTGTTCAACTCTGGTATTCGTCCAGCGATTAACGCGGGTATTTCCGTGTCTCGCGTTGGTGGTGCAGCTCAGACTAAAGTTATCAAAAACTTGTCCGGCGGTATCCGTACTGACTTGGCGCAATATCGTGAATTGGCAGCGTTTGCGCAGTTCGCATCTGATTTGGATGAAGCAACACGTAAGCAGTTGGATCGTGGTGCGCGCGTTACTGAATTGTTGAAACAAGCTCAGTACGCACCATTGTCTATCTCTTTGATGGCGTCCAGTCTGTTTGCTGTGAACAAAGGCTTCTTGGATGATGTACCAGTGAAGAAAGTATTGTCTTTCGAATCTGGCATGCATAACCACTTGAAGACAAATCAAGCAGCGTTGTTGGCAAAGATCGAAGAAAGTAAGCAACTGGACAAAGATGGCGAAGCTGCCATGGCTGCCGCAATTGCTGATTTCAAAAAATCCGGCGCATTTTAATTTACCGTAGCTAGAAGGAGTCAATACTCATGGCTGCAGGTAAAGAGATACGTGGCAAGATCAAAAGCGTAGAGAATACGAAGAAGATCACTAAGGCGATGGAAATGGTTGCCGCTTCTAAAATGCGCAAAGCGCAGGACAGAATGCGTGCTGCTCGCCCATACAGTGAGAAGATTCGTAATATCACCGCTAACTTGTCACAGGCCAACCCAGAGTACACGCATCCTTTCATGGTTCAACAAGATCAAGCTAAGAAAATTGGCTTGATCGTTGTAACGACTGACAAGGGTTTGTGCGGTGGCTTGAATACCAACGTTTTGCGTTTGGTCACCAACAAAATGCGTGAACTCGAAGGTAAGGGTTCAAAAATTGAAGCGGTCGCGATTGGTAACAAGGGTCTCGGCTTCCTGAATCGTGTAGGTGCAAAAGTTGTTTCGCATGCGATCCAACTCGGCGATACGCCGCACCTCGATAAATTGATTGGTCCAGTAAAGTTGTTGCTGGATGCGTATCAGGAAGGCAAGCTCGACGCGGTTTATTTGAGCTACACCAAATTCATTAACACCATGAAGCAAGAGCCAGTGTTGGAGCAATTATTGCCTCTGACAGCGGACAAGCTGGAAACAAATGCAGCATCCCATTCTTGGGACTACATTTACGAACCAGACGCAGCGACGGTGATCGATGAATTGTTGGTGCGTTATGTAGAAGCGCTGATTTATCAAGCAGTGGCAGAAAACATGGCGTCAGAACAATCGGCACGTATGGTGGCGATGAAGTCAGCTAGCGATAACGCGGGTAATGTGATTGGTGAGTTGAAATTGATTTACAACAAAACTCGTCAGGCTGCGATTACTAAAGAGCTCTCCGAGATCGTCGCCGGCGCGGCAGCGGTCTAAACGAAATTTAATATTATTGAAGGAACGAACATGGCTAATGGCAAAATCGTTCAGTGTATCGGCGCTGTTGTGGACGTAGAATTTCCACGCGACGCGATGCCTAAGGTTTACGATGCCTTGAAAATGGAAGGCTCCGATCTGACATTGGAAGTACAACAGCAATTGGGTGACGGTATCGTCCGTACGATTGCTTTGGGTACATCTGATGGCTTGCGTCGTGGCATGATGATTAGCAACACAGGTAAACCAATTATGGTTCCAACCGGCAAAGCAACATTGGGCCGTATTATGGACGTATTGGGTAACCCAATTGATGAATGTGGTCCGGTAAGCCGTGAATCACAAGCATCTATTCACCGTAAAGCGCCTGCTTACGACGAACTCTCTCCATCGCAAGAATTGTTGGAAACCGGTATCAAAGTTATTGACTTGGTTTGCCCATTTGCGAAGGGTGGTAAAGTTGGTTTGTTCGGTGGTGCGGGTGTTGGTAAGACCGTTAACATGATGGAGTTGATCAACAACATTGCTAAAGCACACAGCGGTTTGTCCGTGTTTGCTGGTGTTGGTGAACGTACTCGTGAAGGTAATGACTTCTACCACGAAATGGCTGACGCTAACGTTGTTAACTTGGAAAAGCCTGAAGATTCCAAAGTAGCGATGGTGTACGGTCAGATGAATGAACCACCAGGTAACCGTTTGCGCGTTGCTTTGACTGGTTTGACGATCGCTGAAGGTTTCCGTGACGAAGGTAAAGACGTGTTGTTCTTCGTCGATAACATCTATCGTTACACATTGGCTGGTACTGAAGTTTCCGCGTTGTTGGGCCGTATGCCTTCCGCGGTGGGTTACCAACCTACATTGGCTGAAGAAATGGGTCGTTTGCAAGAACGTATTACTTCCACTAAGACTGGTTCTATTACTTCTATTCAAGCGGTTTACGTTCCAGCGGATGACTTGACAGATCCATCCCCAGCGACAACATTTGCTCACTTGGATTCCACCGTTGTTTTGTCTCGTGACATCGCATCCTTGGGTATTTACCCAGCGGTTGATCCATTGGATTCCACATCTCGTCAGTTGGACCCACAAGTCGTTGGTCAAGAGCACTATGAAACAGCTCGCGCTGTTCAAGGTACTTTGCAACGCTACAAAGAATTGCGTGACATTATCGCGATTTTGGGTATGGACGAATTGGCACCTGAAGATAAGTTGATCGTTGCTCGTGCACGTAAGATGCAACGTTTCTTGTCTCAGCCTTTCCACGTTGCTGAGGTATTTACTGGTTCCCCAGGTAAATACGTTTCACTGAAAGATACAATCAAAGGCTTCAAGATGATTGCATCCGGTGAACTCGATCACTTGCCAGAACAAGCGTTCTACATGGTAGGTACAATCGACGAAGCGATCGAAAAAGCGAAGAAAATGGCAGCATAATTATTCTGAGCCCCGAATCAAACTCGGGGCGAAGAGTGAAGCCCCCCTTCCTAGAATGTAGATTCGGGGACGGGGAAGCAAACTAAAAAGGTTAGCACATGGCACATACTATTCACGTTGACGTAGTTTCTGCAGAAGAGAGTATCTTTTCTGGCGAAGCTTTGTTCGTCGCGTTGCCGGGTGAATCAGGTGAATTGGGTATCTACCCAAAACACACTCCATTGATCACACGTATTAAGCCAGGCGCAGTGCGTATCAAGGTTGAAGGTAAAGCTGAAGACGAATTCGTATTCGTTGCAGGCGGTATCTTGGAAGTACAACCAGATACAGTAACTGTATTGGCTGATACAGCGAT
>CANHZI010000096.1 GCA_947464955.1 Oxalobacteraceae bacterium | reverse complement strand
CTGTGCCCTAGCAGCGCGTGCCCAGACAGCGTGTATTGTTCATGATTAAAAACGATTCTTGGTGATAATGCCACAACTGTTTTCTTGTGTGTATATTTACAACGAAAGTTCGCATTTGAAGCGGATCAATCATGGATTTCTGTCAGTTCTTGGTTCTGAGCTTGGGTAGTGCGGGTCAAAAAAAATCCTCGGACTAGGCCGAGGATTTATCGCTATCACTATTGCTTGATGTTTTAGACGTTGAACAAGAAATTCAAGACGTCACCGTCTTTGACCACATATTCTTTACCTTCAGCGCGCATTTTGCCTGCTTCTTTGGCGCCAGCTTCGCCTTTATGGGCGATGTAGTCTTCGAAGGCAATCGTCTGTGCGCGAATAAAGCCACGTTCGAAATCGGTATGAATCACGCCGGCTGCTTGTGGTGCGGTGTCACCGATATGAATTGTCCACGCACGGACTTCTTTGACGCCAGCGGTGAAGTAAGTTTGTAAGCCCAAGAGCTTAAATGCGCCACGAATCAAACGATCGAGGCCTGGTTCTTCCATACCCATATCCGCTAAGAACGCTGCTTTGTCTTCATCTTCCAAATCAGCGATTTCAGATTCGATCGCGGCGCAGATCGCCACGATAGGCGCATTTTGTTTCGCCGCAAATTCCGTTAATTGATCGAGCAAAGGATTATTGGTGAAGCCACTATCGGAAACGTTGGCGACATACATCGCTGGTTTTGCGGTAATCAAGCACATCGGTTTGATCAAGGCCATTTCTTCCTTATCTAAACCCATGGCGCGAATTGGTGTCGCGTCATTCAAGCCCGGCATGATCTTTTCAAGCAAGGTCACCAGTTTCATCGCATCCTTATCGCCAGAGCGTGCCTTCTTATTTTCGCGATGAATCGCTTTTTCGACGGAACCCATGTCAGCCAAGCACAATTCAGTTTGGATCACTTCGATGTCATCGAGTGGGCTTACTTTGCCCGCTACGTGAATCACATTGTCATCTTCGAAGCAACGCACGACATTCACGATCGCATCGGTTTCACGGATATGCGCCAAGAATTGATTACCCAAGCCTTCGCCTTTAGAAGCGCCAGCGACCAAGCCAGCGATGTCGACGAATTCAACGATGGCGTTTTGAATGCGCTCAGGTTTAACGATTTCGGACAGCTGCTTCAAACGTGGATCTGGCACTTCAACCACACCGACGTTGGGTTCTATCGTACAGAAAGGGTAATTCTCTGCAGGAATGCCTGCTTTGGTCAGGGCGTTAAATAGTGTTGATTTACCGACGTTAGGAAGGCCGACGATGCCGCATTGAAGACTCATGATGTACTTTGCTTAAAAATTTTGGGCAAGACGCACACGAGGGCGACTTGTTCAAAGGGAAATATTAGGGGAATTAATCCGCTATTTTACACTAAGGCCTATCTAGCCCAAAACTTTGGCAGTTTAAGGCGCAGGTGCAGGTTTAGGCGCAGATCAGTCTAGGATGCTTCCGCTCTAAAATGGTAGGCGATTCTACTGCTCGAGAGGCGATGTAAGAAAATGCATAAAAAGAATGCAGCTACAGTAAGGCCAAGTACTAAGCCTATCCAGAATCCGCTCGCTTCCATTGGTTTTGCTGGGTGCCATGGCATCCAATCGGGCGCTAAGCCCAAGGCACAGCCAACCGGCAAAGCCACGCCGTAGAAAGCGAGGATGTGAATCATCATCGGTATGCGAGTCACTTTGTAACCGCGTAAGGCGCAGGATAGGGTCACTTGCGCCGCATCTGATAGCTGAAAAATTGCAGCCAAAAGCAAAAGATTGGCGGCGACTTCTTGTACAGCTGGATCCGATGTGTAAGCCGCGGCAACTTGGTAGCGTAGCAAAGTCATGAATGTTGCAGAAAACACTGCAAACACAAGAGAGACCGCAACACCGACCCAGGACACAAATCGCGCATGAACCACATCGCCTTCGCCCAAGGTTTGGCTGACCCGTGTCGTTAAAGCAATGCCCAAACTCATTGGCACCATGAAGATCAAGGATGAGAAATTCAATGCAATCTGATTGGCAGAAATCGCAACAACACCGAAGCGCGCGACCAACAAGCCAACGGCACAAAAGGCCGATACCTCAGCGAAATAAGTAACACCGATCGGTAGCCCGATTTTTAGCATCGAACGAATTTCAGACCATTTCGGTGCTTCGCGATGCGTGAAAGGGAATGTTTGTTTGTAGACCGGAGCATGATGTGTCCACCATAACATTGATCCAAGCATTAGCCACATTCCAAGACCAGTCGCTAAGGCACAACCAGTTGAACCAAGTTGGGGCAAGCCGAATTTGCCGTAAATGAAGAGATAGTTAACAACGATGTTAAATACCAAGCCGATGATCGCAATCACCATCACAGGTTTGGTTTGATTCAAGCTCGTTGTATAGCTATAGAGTGCGCGGTACATTGCAAACGCAGGCATGCCAATACTGATCACATGGACAAACTGACTGGCCTTCGCATGGACCGCAGGCTCTAGCTGTAAATAATCGAAAACCAGAGTCGATAAATTGAGCAAAACGCAGGCAACGATACCTACACCAAATGCCATCCACATTGACTGTCGCATGATATGTGGGATTTTATCGAAAGCGGCAGCACCGACTTCATGTGCCACGACTGCATTGATGGCAATCATGATGCCCATCACCGTGACCAAAATAATCGACCATAAGGAAGCACCAAGCGCGACCGCTGCCAAATCTTGTGCGCTTAAATGGCCAGTCATCGCCACGTCTGCAACGGACATGCCGACAGTGGCAAGTTGTCCAATCAGAACGGGCCAGGCGATTTGCCAAAGTTTGGCAACTTCGCTACGTATTTGGGTCTTCATTGTTGTGTGGCAAGTTTAATATTTACTGCGAGGCATCTTACCCGAAGTCCTGAATTTGGTGGTTGTTCGCTCGTGACGATTGATGTTGAAAATACTTGACTTGCCTGAAATTTGATTCTGATATCATGGCAGATTACACAGAGTTGCCAGGGCGAAAGTTGCATCGGTGCCGGCATGCTTTTGTGGCTATGAAAATAGGAATAAAAATGAATGCTGTAAATTACCAAAGCCGTCAGTGGTTAAAACTGTTGTGGTTTTTCTTGCCGGTGTTTACCTTAGGGATGGTTTTGTTTGACATGCGTGGTCAAGACGTCTCTCTATTGCCCCGCGCAATCGCCATTTTGATGTTGGTAAATGGGCTTGTTCTCGGCCTATTTGGACATCTCCAAATCAAACTTGACCATGATCAGCTGCAGTGGCAATTCGGTTTTGTCGGCTGGCCTAAATGGAGCCTGAAAATACAAGATATCCGCCATGTTGAGGTGTGTGAAACCACTTGGTATGAAGGAAAAGGTATTCGTTTTACCCGTGAAGGTATGCTGTATAACGCCGATGGACGAGGTGCGGTACGCATCATCAAGAATGACGGTACGCGTCTACGACTGGGCTCAGCAGAACCTGAGGTTTTGTCTGCTCGAATCAAAGAGGCGATGGCGCAGCGATAAGTGTGTATCTAGGCGTCATTTTGAATCAGAGATCGGTGGCATTGTTGAACCACCTTGCGGTACCTATGTGTAGGTCGGCAAAAGTAAGGCCATCGGAAAAAACCAGGTAAGTAGATTGTCTGGCTATTTTGCTAGAGAATAAAGCGTTCTACCGATCGTGAAAGCTATCTAGCTGTATGTAACTGCGTCATCGCTTCAGCAAATTGACCTTGTACCAATTTCGGGATGACTTCTAAGCCGCGAGCGATGGATTCATCGATTAGCGGTTGTTCTTCTTTGCGCGGACGGTGTAAAACGAAGTCAGCAACGCCTTGTTGCAGATTGAGTGTACGTGGATGGCCAATGCCTATGCGCATGCGCCAATAGTCTTGTGTGCCCAATGCGGCGGTGATGTCCTTCAAGCCATTGTGCCCTCCACTAGAGCCGCCCTTCTTAAGTTTGGCTAAACCAGGCGCGATATCTAACTCATCGTGTACCACCAAAACTTGCTCGGGTGTGATCTTGTAAAAGCGACAGATCGCGCCCACCGATTGCCCAGAGCGGTTCATGAAGGTTTGCGGTTGCAGTAGCCAAACTTCTTCACCCGCAATGCGGGTTTTGGCGACGAGCGCATTAAAGTTTTTATCGCGTTGTAGACCCATGGTCGCCAATTGATCGACCAGCCAGAAGCCAGCGTTGTGGCGGGTTTGTTCATATTCAGCCCCGGGGTTACCGAGGCCAACGATTAGTCGGATGCTCATACTATTTTTATATTGTAGGCTTGCGAGACAGTATTCATTGCAATTGAACGGATGCCGCTTCGCAAGCGTGTGCTCTATGTTTTCGTATTACTTTTTCTTCAGCAAAGGCAGCAGGTAGTGACCAGTCACGCTCGCTTCATTGGCTGCTACTTGTTCTGGTGTGCCGCTCGCAATAATTCTACCGCCACCGGCACCACCTTCAGGGCCCATATCGACAATCCAGTCCGCGGTTTTGATGACGTCTAGATTATGTTCGATGATGACCACAGTATTGCCTTGATCACGCAAACGATGAATTACTTTGAGTAGTAAGGCGATATCATGGAAATGCAAGCCTGTGGTCGGTTCGTCGAGAATGTACAAGGTACGACCGGTATCACGCTTTGATAATTCCAAGGACAATTTCACGCGTTGTGCCTCACCTCCCGACAGCGTGGTCGCACTCTGACCCAGTCGAATATAGCCGAGACCCACGTCGAGCAGGGTTTGCAATTTACGCGCGATCAATGGAACAGGTTTGAAGAATTCGTGCGCATCTTCCACCGTCATTTCCAAAATTTCGTGGATGTTTTTGCCCTTGTATTGGACTTCCAAAGTTTCGCGGTTGTAGCGTTTACCATGGCATACATCGCAAGGCACGTACACGTCTGGCAAGAAGTGCATTTCGACCTTGATCACGCCATCACCTTGGCATGCCTCGCACCGTCCACCTTTGACGTTAAACGAGAAACGACCTGCGCTATAGCCTCGTTCTTTGGCTACCGGTACTGTCGCGAACAAATCGCGAATCGGTGTGAACAAGCCGGTGTAGGTAGCAGGGTTGGAGCGTGGCGTGCGGCCAATCGGCGCTTGGTCGACTGAGATTACTTTATCGAAATGCTCTAAGCCGCTAATGCTTTCAAATGCGGCAGGCTCGGTTTGTGAACCATACAAGTGGCGTGCTGCGGCCAGATACAAAGTGTCATTCACGAGAGTTGATTTGCCCGAACCTGAAACGCCTGAAACGCAAGTCAACAAACCGACTGGCAATTTCAAAGTCACTTTTTTCAAGTTATTGCCAGATGCGCCCGCAATTACAAACTGTTTGTCTGGATTAAACGGTGTACGGGTTTTGGGTACGGCAATTTCTAAAGCGCCAGACAAGTACTGGGCCGTCAACGAGCGCTTACTTTGCATGATGTCATCGAGCGTGCCTTGGGCGATGACTTCGCCACCATGCACACCAGCACCCAAGCCCATGTCGACGATAAAGTCGGCACAGCGGATCGCATCTTCATCATGTTCAACCACTAAGACGCTATTGCCGATATCGCGCAAATGTTTCAGCGTGCCAATGAGTCGATCGTTGTCGCGCTGATGCAAGCCGATAGACGGTTCGTCGAGCACATACATGACGCCAGTCAAACCAGAGCCGATTTGGGAAGCTAAACGAATACGTTGCGCTTCGCCGCCAGATAAAGTATCTGCGCTGCGATCGAGCGATAAATAGTCAAGACCCACGTTATTTAAGAAAGTAAGACGTGAGCTAATTTCTTTAATGATGCGGTCAGCGATATCGCGTTTTGCACCAGTCAGTTTGAGCTTGCCAAAAAAATCCATCCCTTCACGTAAAGGCATCGCACTGATTTCATAAATCGCGCGCTCTTGTTTGCCTGTGCCGACTTTGACAAAGCGTGCTTCGACGCGCAGACGCGCACCGTGGCAAGACGGGCATTCCTTCTCGTTGATGAACTTTGCCAACTCTTCCTTCACTGCCATTGAATCGGTTTCGCGATAACGGCGCTGCAAGTTGGTGACCACGCCTTCAAAGGTATGCTCCTTGATGACGGTGCGACCTTTCTCATTGATATAGGTGAACGGGATCGATTGTTTACCCGAGCCGTACAAGACAACTTGTTGCGCACTTTCTGGCAATTGCTCGAAAGGTACATCGAGATCGAAGTCGTAAAACGCTGCCAAGTTAGACAACATCTGGAAATAGAATTGATTGCGACGATCCCAACCTTTAACAGCACCGCTGGCTAAAGACAAATTAGGAAAGGCGACGATACGTTTCGGATCGAAAAATTCGATATGACCCAGGCCATCACATTCAGGGCAAGCACCCATTGGGTTGTTGAATGAGAAGAGGCGTGGTTCCAACTCTTGCAAACTATAGCCGCAAGTAGGGCAGGCGAACTTGTTTGAAAAGAGTTGTTCATGATTGCTATCCATATCGACGATCAAGGCGCGGCCTTCGGCAATACGTAAGCAAGTCTCAAACGATTCCGCCAAGCGTTGTTTGATTTCAGCCTTAACTTTGACGCGATCAACGACGACATCAATGCTGTGTTTCTCTGTTTTCTTCAGTTTCGGTAAATCGTCGACGTCGTAGATCTTGGCAGCGTGAGTGCCGCTTTGCACGCGGAAGCGCACAAAACCTTGCGCCTGCATTTGCTCGAACAAGTCTACGTGCTCACCTTTGCGATTCGACACCACAGGCGCCAAAATCATCAGTTTGGTGTCTTCAGGCATCGCCAACACCGCATCCACCATTTGCGACACTGATTGTGCAGCAAGCGGGTTTTCTGGATGATCTGGACAATACGGTGTGCCAACGCGGGCATAGAGCAAACGCAGATAGTCGTGAATTTCAGTGACGGTACCAACAGTGGAACGTGGGTTATGTGAAGTCGCTTTTTGTTCAATCGAAATCGCAGGCGACAAACCTTCGATCAAATCGACATCAGGTTTTTCCATCAACTGCAAGAATTGGCGCGCGTAAGCAGATAGCGATTCAACATAACGACGTTGACCTTCCGCATACAAAGTATCAAAGGCTAAAGAAGATTTACCTGAGCCCGACAAGCCCGTAATCACCACCAATTTATTGCGTGGCAAATCAAGGTTGATATTCTTCAGGTTGTGGGTACGTGCTCCGCGTACGCGAATCGCATCCTTTTTGGGGATGGGGAAATCACTACCGTCAAATTCAATTTCAGCGGGTTTGGCTGATTTTGAAGTTTTCGATGTTTTGGCGCTTTTGCTAATGGTCATGAAACGATTCCTGCAAAGGTACAAATAAGCTGCAAACTAAGCATCGAAATCAGCAAGCCACTGTAAACGCTGGCTTTGGGCTTCGTTTCGCGCTGTTTGCGCGGCTGAGGCTTGATTTCGATGGGGCTAGGCGTTGATTATTAAGCGCTTTTGTAATTCAAAAGCGAGCAACCTGATACTATAACGGGTTTTCGAAATTTAGCGCGAGTACAGCTTTAATATTGTCCCGAGAATTGCGCCTCGAAACCGGGTAAACCCGTGAATAATGCCTTACCCGCAAGCACTATCCCCCTAGCTGTCAGAAAAGCCTTATGAATAACGCAACATCAATGAATACTTCACCCATTGCTGACGAGCTCGCAAGTGACAAGATGTCACGCAGTGAGATTCGCGCTGGCGTTTCTTTGGCGTCGATCTTTGCGCTGCGGATGCTGGGTTTGTTTTTGATGCTGCCGATCTTTGTTTTACACGCCAAGACATTACCCGATGGTGGTAGCGAAAGTTTGATTGGTTTGGCGTTTGGTATTTATGGCATCACACAAGCTTGTCTGCAAATCCCCTTCGGTATCGCCTCTGATAAATTCGGTCGTAAGCCTGTGATTGTCGCTGGTTTGCTCTTATTTGTGCTCGGTGCTTTGGTCGCTGCATTTTCCCATACGGTAATGGGCTTGTTGATTGGTCGTGCCATTCAAGGCGCTGGCGCGATCTCCGCTGCGGTCACCGCCTTGCTTGCTGATACCACGCGCGAAGAACATAGAACCAAAGCCATGGCCATGGTCGGCGGCTCGATTGGGATTAGTTTTGCACTAGCGATGGTCATCGCTCCTGTGCTGTATCTCAATATCGGCATGAATGGTATTTTCTTTTTGATCGCTGCAATGGCATTCGCGGCGATTGGCGTCGTGTGTTGGATCACGCCCAATGCGCCTAAGCTCGATGCACCTAAAGTGCCCCTAATTGAGGTCTTAAAAAATCGCGAACTCATGCGTTTGAATTTTGGTGTTTTTGTCTTGCACTTAAGTCAGGTGGCGATGTTTGTGGTCTTGCCATCAGCACTTGTGCAATCAGCTCACATTCCATTGAATCATCATTGGCAAGTGTATTTGCCGGTGATGTTTGGCTCGTTCTTGGTGATGCTGATGTTGATCATGCGTGGCGAACGCGCGGGTAAAATGAAGCAGGTGTTTGTGTGGTCGATTGCGTTGTTGATGGCGGTGCAATTTGGCTTTTGGGGATGGCTCGATAGTACGGTTGGCATCATTGCTTTGTTGTTTGCTTTCTTTGTGGCATTTAATACTTTGGAAGCAAGTCAGCCTTCGTTAGTCTCTCGTATTGCCCCGCCAGCCGCCAAGGGCGCGGCTTTGGGTGTCTACAACACCTTGCAAGCGCTTGGGCTTGCGACTGGCGGTGCGCTTGGCGGGTGGATGAAACAACACACTGGTAGCACCTCGATCTTCATTTTCACTGCAGTTTTATCACTGATCTGGCTTATAATCGCAGTCCGCATGCCGCAAATCTTAAAACGTGGTGCAAAGCCAGCGTAAGTGAGTGAGCGTCTAGGTTTCTAGAGGTATGCGGGAAGTGTAAGACCTAAGCAAAATTGTCCTCCTGAATGGAAAGCATTTTTGACCAATTGAAACATGTGAGTTACGTTGATAAATTAATTTTGAGTGTAGGAGACATTGAAATGGCATCATTAAATAAAGTTCTGATTATCGGTAATCTAGGACGTGATCCAGAAACACGTTACATGCCAAGTGGCGACGCGATGACAACGATCGCTGTTGCAACCACAGAGACTTGGAAAGACAAACAAACCGGCGAGAAAAAAGAAGCGACCGAATGGCATCGCGTGACTTTCTTCGGCAAGTTGGCTGAGATTGCAGGCCAATACCTGAAAAAAGGTTCGCAAGTGTATATCGAAGGTTCTTTGCGTACGCGTAAATACACGGACAAAGATGGCGTAGAAAAGTACGCAACTGATATCCGCGCAGATGAAATGAAAATGCTCGGCAGCCGTCAAGGCATGGGTGGTGGCGGTGGTGCTGCGATGGATGATGATGGCTACGGCGGCGGTGCACCAGCCCCACGTCAGCAGCAAGCCTACAGCGCGCCAGTGCAGCAGCCACGTCAAGCACCAGCGCAACGTCCAGCGCCGAATTTCTCAGATATGGATGACGATATTCCGTTCTGATCAAATTAGTCTAGGCAAAAAAACAGCACATCGGATGTGCTGTTTTTTTTCGTCTTTATATTTGACGATTACCCCAACTCAACCCGATTTCTACCAGAATTCTTGGCGCGATATAAAGCGACATCAGCGCGTTCAAAGACACTTTCGGATGAGTGATCATCTGCACAGATTTGTGTGATGCCTATGCTAATCGTAATAGGAATTTCATGCTCGCCATCAAAGAGCGGCGTGACTTCTATTTTTTTGCGCAGACGCTCTGCGAATGTATGTGCCGCATGAACATCGGTATCTGGCATCAAGATAGAAAACTCTTCACCGCCAATACGGCCGATACTATCGACCCGGCGTAGGTCGTTGCGCATCAAGCGGCTAATATGTTGCAGCATATGGTCACCGACTGCATGACCATAGATATCGTTGACACGTTTGAACAAATCTAGATCGATCAAGAGCAAGCTGCATAATGCTTGCGGCGAGCGTTGTATGCGGGCGATTTGGCGATTGAGATCGTCGATGTAGTCGCGTCGTGAGGCTAAGCCTGTTAAAAAATCTGTGGTGGCCATCGTGCGCAACTCGTCTTCGCGCGCTTTGCTTTCTGAAACATCGCGACTGATACCAAAGATGCCGGTGACGGTCCGCCCGTCTTCGGCGAACATTGGCCATTTATTGGTGCTGACCCAACCTACGCTGCCGTCGGCACGAAAATATGGGTTTACTTTATTTAATACCGCCACGCCATCACGAAAAATCGGGATTTCCTCTTGTATATAAACTTGTGCAGTTTCGAGAGGGAAGATTTCATTGTCATGCTTGCCGACCATGTCTCGCCAGCTCTGATGTCCGGTAATGTCTGCCAGTGTTTGGCTGCAAAAGCGTATACGGCTCTCTTTGTCTTTAATGTATATGAAGTCAGAAGTCGATTCCAAGACGGTGATGAAGTCTTGGTTCATTCTTTGCAGATCGAGTTCAACTTGTTTGCGCTCGCTAATATCTTCGATGGCGATGACGAGGGCAGAGTCATTGTGGATTTCAAGATGGCTGAGATTGACGCTAAACCATTTGTGATTTGCCGCTTCGCACTCGCGCGTTGTGGGTGTTTGGTCTTGCATCACTTGCGTTGCGAATTCAAGCAAGGTCTTCTCACCAAGCGCGAAATGTGTGCTGATCTCGCTTAGCATTGCACCGTTTAATGCTTCGATTCCTGTGAGTTTGGAAAAAGTATTATTCGCATACACGATCAGGAAATCATAGATGTGCGCTTGATGATCAACGCGTGGCATGCAATACAGTACGCCATAGCGTAAGTATTCCAATAAATTGAAACAGTTTGCACATTTGTTCAGCTCGTTTGCCGGCAAGGCACGTGAGGTCTGAACTAGCACCTCAGGCTCGGTATTCATGGTTCTTTTAAATTGACCAGTAAGTTATTGAGCGATGCTTTCCCTGCATTGAGCATACGCTGCTGAACTTAGCGATGTTTGATCTGTATCAAACTGGAGTCCCATCGCTGAAGGTCGCCAGATGTGCGGGGCGATTAAGTGCGGAAGGTTTGCAGGTGAATACTCGTCTCGGTATTTTGAATTGCCTTGATCAAGCGTATGCGTTCCAAGATGGTCGATAGCTCCGACAGGTTTTGGGCTCGCAAGCTAGCGAGTAAGTCCCAACGTCCATTGGTGTCATGAATCTCTTCAATCCCAGGCTCACCTAATAATTTAGCGATGACCGCCCGCGTTTCATTTCCCTCGACGGCGATGCTAATCCAAGCATGGATCTCATTTGGCTGAGCGTCGGGACGTAGTCGCACGGTATAGCCGACGATAACGCCGTCTTTTTCTAGCTTTTCAATACGATTATTGACCGTGCCGCGCGATACCTTCAATTTATGTGCCAAAGCGGCAATACTGAGGCGAGCATTGGTTCGTAAGAGTCCAATTAATTGTTGATCTAAAGCATCCATTTTGTTCATTCCGTCAATTTGGTCTTTCATTTTGCCAGCTTTTTGACGAAATTGGTACATTTTTGCTGATTCTGTTTAACAGTGACATCCCGTAAGATTCTCCCATCAAATTTAAAAAGAACTTACGCAAAGTTGTTGCAGCGAGATTTACCCCTTCGCTTCATAGAAACAGTAAAAGCGCTGTTTTATCAAACAGCTGGTTGTAGAAATTTTGCGCAAGTTCTCGAGCGCCCCGCTACCAGGGGATTGAATTAGAGAATTGAAAAACGGAGACCATTATGTCCACTACTACACAAACTATTACACCACGCCGCGCAGTGACTCAATATTTGAGCGCAGAGCGCGTTGCTGAAATCATCAACAAACGTGGCATCGCTGCATGTATCACTGGCGTTGCTTCTTATATCAACCAAGATTTCTTGCGTTGGAACGCGTTTGACAAATGTGCGCGTGTTGCCAGCCACTCTGACGTCGGCGTGATCGAATTGATGCCTATCGCTGATGATAAAAGCTATACATTTAAATATGTGAACGGCCACCCAAGCAACTACCGTTTTAACTTGCCAACCGTAATGGCATTTGGCGTATTGGCTGACGTAGAAACTGGCGTACCAGAATTAGTCAGTGAATTAACCTTAACGACAGCAATTCGCACAGCAGCAATGTCTGCGGTAGCGGCTCGCGCTTTGGCACGTGATAATTGCAAAACGATGGCAATTATTGGTAATGGCGCACAAAGTGATTTCCAAGCTTTGGCTTTCCATCATTTGTTAGGCGTTGAAACTTTCCATTTGTATGATATTGATCCAGCAGCTACTGACAAATTGGAAGCCAACTTGGCGAAATTTGGTTTGAAAACTAAGCGTTTCAATAGCACTAAAGAAGCGGTCAAAGGCGTGGATATCATCACGACAGTGACTGCAGACAAAACCAACGCAACGATCATCACACCAGATATGATCGAGCCAGGTATGCATATCAACGGCGTAGGTGGCGATTGCCCAGGTAAAACAGAATTGCACGCTGATGTATTGCGTATGGGCCCAGTATTCTGCGAATTCGAACCACAATCTCGTATTGAAGGCGATATGCAACAAATGCCAGCAGACTTCCCAGTGACAGAATTGTGGACTGTGTTGTCAGGCAAAGTTGTTGGCCGTAGCAGCGCTGATCAAGTCACAATTTTTGATTCTGTTGGTTTCGCCTTGGAAGATTATTCTGCTTTGCGCTACATGCGTGACGTAGCGATTGAGTTGGGCATGAATGAAACTTTGTCATTGATTCCAGCACTGCCAGATCCAAAAAATTTGTTTGGTTTTATTGGTGCTAATGCTAATGCGACAACAACAGCAACACGTTCTGCTCCAGCCTTTGTTGCTTAAGTCGCACTTTTTAGCTACTTATGGAGATTTTTAGTAGCAAATAAACTAAGTTTGATCGTCCGGTAGTTACCGATTGAGCCCGAATTCTTCAAGAATTCGGGTTTTTTTTCGATCAAAACAAAAAATAAGTCGAAATATTTAAAAAAACTGAGATTTTGTAAGTATTTGTGTCAACCGAC
This sequence comes from Oxalobacteraceae bacterium, assembly GCA_947464955.1. Lineage (GTDB taxonomy): Bacteria > Pseudomonadota > Gammaproteobacteria > Burkholderiales > Burkholderiaceae_D > Undibacterium. The sequence continues at coordinate 6,110 of CANHZI010000096.1, read as the reverse complement.
TGTTTCTGGCTCGCGTTCTTGGGCGTAAGCATCTTCACACGAAGGATTGAGAATAGTGAAGAGTACCCCCCCGAGAGGAAACATCATGATTTACGAAATTTTAGTTCGCCCTTCTTACAATAAAGTGATGACGTCTGATCACTTGATCTGGGTTGATAGTGAAATGCCAACACGCTTCTTTGAGCAATGGCTGCGTGATCATGCTTTGTTAGACGGCAGCGGCCGTTCTCCTATCGTTCGTTGGGGTATCGTGCAAAGCCAACGTCCTGCGCATTTTGAATTGGCGACACAGGAAGGTGCGTTGACAGACCGCATCGCTGAATTGATGAGTGGTGCAGCGCATTTGGCAGAGTTGCCAGCAGAGCGTTCAGGCACTGTAGCGAAGACACCAGTCTTCCTCGCCGCCTAAGTTTTATTCAAGGGCGCTTCACAGCGCGCTTGTCATCATATAAAGCCAGCAGTTAACCTTGTTGTAAGGTTGCTGCTGGTTTTTGTGTTTTTGCAGTAGGCATTGTTGACGGCGCTTAACGCCAGATTTGAGGTGACCGCAGGGGCTGGCGGCGTAAGGCCGAGACCGGAAGTAAGACCTGAAACGGACAGACAATGCGGGGCGGCTTAAAACGATTTGTTAGGTCACAGCCCTTTTCGGTCGGTGAAGACAGTTTGTCAAAATTCACGATAACCGCCTAAACTAAGCAAAAGTGAGATAAAAGCCATCACTGCACCACCGGCAAAAAACCATGAAAGCATGCGCTTGACCACAACCAAATAGCGGCCACGTTCTTCCCGCTGAAGGAACCATGTGGTGTCAAAGGTTTTGGTGCCGTGGCCGAGCACAAGAAAGTAGGCGGGAACGATGAGAAATACAATGGCGAAGACGGCGAAGGCAATGTTATGTGATGTGACAGAGGCTAGTTTATTGTGCTGTTCCCAGGCTTCGTAAGGAATGGTGCCAATCGCACACCACACTCCCGCAAGCGCTGCAGTCCGGTTGCTTGGTTCAATCGACATTCTTTTGTGGCTTAACTTTATTTAGTGAACCGTCTGAAGGTAGACGCCGCCGCAAACGATAGTTTCAGGCAAACGTTCGCAGTACATCGCCTTCGGCTCGATTTTTTTGTTTTCAGGGTTGATGAATTTGTACTCATGCCAAAACGAATCGTTTCGTTGTGCCAATTCTATACGTTCCTTTACAAACGTTTTGCCGTCAACGTCGGTGAGTTCGATCAGATTCTTGTTGATCATTTTGTTATTCGCACCATGTGCGAGCACCACACCGTTCATTCCGTACACAACGATGTAAAGATCTCGGTCAGTAAATTGACCACCTTTCGTATTAAATTCCTTGTAAGCTTTCTCGGTGCCTTGTTGCCAAATAAATTTCACCGCTTTTTTTACCATGGTGACCGCCTCTGACTTGGTGGCACCAGTATCAGTCGCTTGCTTGCAAGAAGCTAGACATGAAATCGCAATAATTGCTGCGAATCTGAAGATCTTAAGTGTTCGAAACATGTCTGTCTTCGACATAGAATTAGATCTTTCGTCTGAGATTTATTTATTAATCTACATTGAAGTACTAAGAAATGTAGAAAGCTTAGTGTCACTGAACTTTGTTTTGAGCATGTCGAAAGCGTTCAAGTTTTGAGGAATAGAGTGCGTGATCTTTTTGTGAGGTGCTGTTTGATTTGGCTGCGGCAAAATGTTGTTCTGCATCGCTGAGCTCCCCTAATTTGAGATGCGCAAGCCCTAACCAAAAATGAAATTCGTGATAATCGGGGGCACGATTGAGCTCGCGTTTGAACCAACGCTTCGCAGTTTGATAGTCTTTTTCTTCCATGGCTTTAACACCCAACTTAAAGAAATGGAATGGCGGGTAAGGCTGCACTTTGAATAGTTTCTCTTGCATTGCGACAGCTTGTTCATGTCTATCTGTTTGCTCTAGTGCTTGGATGATATTCGACATCGCCACTTTGCTATCGGGGTCAAGTTCCAATGCGCGAGAAAGAGCTTGGTAGGCAAATTCATCTTTTGAATGACGTAAATAGATTACGCCTAAGGTGTTATATGCTGCTGCAAAATTCGGGGCTGCAGTGATTGATGCACGCGCCCAGTGATAAGCTTGATTCAAGTCTCCTGCTGCCATGCTTTCTGCTGCACGATTATTGAAGTACATAGCGATGACGGTTTGTTCTTCAAGTTCGGTGGTGCGTTGACCAGCGGTATCCTCAGGTGGATAGAAATCAATCGTCATTTGATCGTTTTTATCAAACTGAATGCGGTTATCAAAATGACGTTTGCCCAACACTATATTGACGTGTCCCACATTGAAATAGAGAGCACCGGTACGGCTCCAGTTTTCTGGAATAGTCACATTTTGGTAGGATACTTCCAAGCCCATTTCTTTCGCTAATGCGGCAGTCATGATCACTAAAGATAAACAATTTCCAGAGCGTGCATTGAAAGTCTCCACCGCGTTCCGTGTGTAGCTAGAATCGTATTCCAATTTGAGTTGTGCTTTGGTGTAGAGCGCATTGAATAGCGCTCGTTGATGACTACCGATGCGCATGTGTTGCACAATTTCTTTAGCAATGAATTGCTTCATTTCTGGGGATGCCGCGAAAATGCTACCCGCGTTAGGCGCAGTCTTCGGCGCTGCGAAAGCTTCGTCGTGGAATAAATGTTGTGGTACTTGAATCAGGGGTGCGGAGCTGGTGCAAGCCATCAATAAGCTTGCGCTGGCGGTCAACAATATGTAGCGAAAGCCGGTGACAAAACTGCGAAGCATGACAATCTCCTTGTACCTGATGCTTGAGTCTTACACAAATTCTCAAGGTGTAAAGATCCAAATATGCGCCCCAACTGCGAAAACAGAGGCGCAATAGATATCAAGAAGAATAGTTCGAAAAAACCTTCATGCAAAGCAATTTGTCACAAGGGGCTACTATTTAGGGATGAGTTGCTTTAATAAGCGACAGTAAAACGACTTTGTAGATGTTGTGCTCGTTCTAATTCATCGACCATTGCCACTGCGTAGTCCTCAACTGATATTTGACTTTTTCCTTCAGCATCGACCAACAGCTGATCTTTGCCTAAACGGAATTGTCCTGTCCTTTGACCTGGGGCGATCATGGCAGCAGGGCTCAACATCGTCCAATTTAGCGCGGTTTCTGAGCGCAATAACAGTAAGGCTTGGCGGGCGCCTTCCGCTGTAGCTCGATAGGCGGCAGGGAATTCTGGTGTGTCGATTAGCGCTAAACCTGGTGCTACTTCCAATGAGCCTGCACCGCCGACAACTAAAAGGCGTGGCGCCGATGCGGTTTTGGCGGCGGCGATCACGTTCTTTATGCCTTCAACATAATAATCGAGCGTATTGCTTTGAGCATGGCCGCTGAAAGCACTGATGACTGCATCTTGTCCGTTCAATTGTTGGGTCAATCCGGCAAGATTGTTGACATCGCTTTGCAGCGCTTCCACCTGTGGATGTGCCGTGAGTTTTTCTGGGTGGGAGACCAAAGCACGCACATGATGTCCACGTGATAACAACTCTTTCAAAACTGCGGAGCCGATGAATCCGGATGCGCCTATCAATGCTACTTTCATGATGATTTCCTTTATAAATTGGATAGATACGACAAAGTATTTGATTCTTGCGACTGCGCTCAGGTTGATTTTGATTCCATCGATTCTTCACTTGAGCTGCAATGTGATGCGCAGTATGCGTCACTTGATTGACTAGATAAATGCTCATAACTAGAATTGATTGTTTCGAATTTCTAATCAATTGGAGCTGTCGCGAATGCCTACTTTTGATCAAATCGATCTCAATACCTTGAGTATCTTCGATGCTGTGGCTGAGACAGGGGGCTTTACTGCCGCCGCAGATAAGCTTGATATTGCGAAGGCTAAAGTGAGCTTGCAAATCGCGCGCTTGGAACAACAATTGGGAACAAGCCTATTCACCCGGACAACGCGCCAAGTTAGCTTGACAGATGCGGGGCGCCAATTGCACGAGCAGTGCCAACCCTACCTTGCAGGTTTGCGCGAAGCTTTACATCAGCTTGGAAACCCAGAAACAGAATTGCATGGCGTGTTAAGAGTTTCTGCCAGCGTTAATCACGCTAGTCAATCGGTAGCGCCAGCACTGGCACAGTTTGCATTGCTGCACCCGGGTTTGCGGATTGATCTGCGTACCAATGATCGCATCACCGATTTAATCGCTGATGGAATTGATCTCTCTTTTCGTATGGGTTGGTTACGCGACTCGTCTCAGCGCGCGATTAAGCTAGGAGAATTTGAACAATGGTTGTTGGCTTCGCCCGCCTATCTCAAGAAGCGTGGCAGGCCTCAGCATCCTAGTGAATTGCGCGAGCATGAATGGATTGCTTTGTCTTTGCTACCAGCGCCACTGACTTGGAAGCTGACAGGACCTGACCAGCAAATATGCCAAGTGCACACGAAGTCCCGGATTCAAGTCGATGCACCGAGTTCTTTGCTCGCTTTGTTGCAGCAGGGATTGGGAATTTCAGTGATGGAGCAAATGAGCGCTTTACCCGCAATTAAAGCTGGAAAGCTAGAACGTCTATTGCCCGAATGGAGTCTAGCGCAAGGCGGGATTTATGCTGTTCTACCTCCTGGCCGACATATGCCCGCTAAAGTGCGGGCATTTATTGATTTCTATCGGAAGTACCTTCAGTAGATTGTCTAGGCTGAAGAGCTTTGTTCTCATTGACCGTTTCGCTAATTCGGTTTTGCAAATTTACTCGATCCGCTTTTTGTATTGTATCGATGACCAAAGTGACGCAACAATGAATGCAACACCAATCAAGCCAGTCACGATCTCTGGTACATGAAATCGAATGCTGGTCAACATGATTAAAGCCAGAATTCCTATTGCATAGTGCGCGCCGTGTTCGAGGTAGACATATTCATCGAGGGTACCTTGGCGCACGAGAAAAATGGTCATCGAACGCACAAATAAGGCGCCGATAGCAAGCCCAAGCATGATAATCACCACATCACTGGTGATTGCGAAAGCGCCGATCACACCGTCAAATGAAAACGAAGCGTCGAGCACCTCTAGATACAAAAAACCACCAATGCCGCCGCTCTTGACGATGGCACCCACGTTGACGTCAGTGACTTCCTCTTTTTCTAAGAGGCCACTAATGAAATCGACGCCGACATAGGTGATCACTCCCCACACTCCGGCGAGTAAAACACTATAACCGCGGTTAGGGTCGACTAGCTTGGTGCAGAATGCCACCACTAATAGGGCGATCAGAATAGGGATGGAATTGATACGACCAAAGCTCGCAATTTTTTCTTCGATGTGCCCAAGCCAATGATGTTCTTTATCTGTGTCTAGAACAAAGTTGAGAAAGACCAGCAGCAGAAAAACACCGCCAAAGGTCGCTACCTCAGCGTGGTGTTGCACCAAATGCTGAGAAAATTCCTGTGGGCGATCGAGTGCCAGAGTCCAGACCTGCGTGATATTCAGATCAGCCGCAAAAGCTACAATTACAAGCGGAAAAACTAAGCGCATACCAAAGACTGCGATGATAATACCGACCGTCAAAAAGAGCTTTTGCCAGAAGGCGTCCCAAGTTTTGAGAACCGAGGCATTCACCACAGCATTGTCAAACGATAGTGAAATTTCAAGGATAGCCAGAATGAGGGCAATTCCAGTCGCGCCAATGGCGGCGCTGAGGCCGCCATGACTGTAGCCCCAATACGCTGCAAGCGTGAGGCAGACCAAGGAAATCAGTATAGAAAAACGAAAATGTTGCATTAGCACCTAACCAGGGAAAAAGCAGTAGTGAAGACGAGTGCGCTCCAGAGTGGTGCGAGGATGCCATATAAGAGCGAATGACAGCAAGTGGATTCATGCAGTGTGCGGTAAAGCGAACGAAAAAAACAGGGTATTCTTGTGCTCTCTCTTAATTCGCAAGCACAGTCGTAGCGGTTTTAGCAAGAACCAGTCGTTTGACTTCTGGTAAACAGGAGCCGCAATTGGTGCCGCAGGAAAGGCGTTCCTTTAAGATGCTGATTTTATCTGACACTGGCAACATCGCAGGAACTTGATCGACATCGGCTAGCACTTCTTGAATTTG
>CANHZI010000095.1 GCA_947464955.1 Oxalobacteraceae bacterium | reverse complement strand
GGCAAAGGCATCAACTCGCCCTTGCGGAAGATACGCACGCAGCTCGGCGAGTTCAAAGAAATCCCAATCGGCTAAACTTTTGTCTTGCAAGAGCACCGTCCCTGCTTGAATATCGCGCATGCCGGCCAAGGTCCGCAACAATGTCGACTTCCCAGCGCCATTAGCCCCAATGATGCACCAGCACTCGCCACGATTAACTCGCCAACTTAGGCCTTGCACTAACACGCGTGTGCCGACTTGCAGAACCAAATCTTGAGTCGATAACAAGGCCGAGAAATTGACGCTAGATGGGCTGTCCATATTAGCGCCTCCGCAATTGATGGAGTTGGAACAAAAATACTGGCACGCCTATCATCGCTGTGATGACACCGACAGGTAGCTGATGTGGGGCAGCGACGGTTCTTGCCAAGGTATCGGCGACCACTAAAAAAGCGCCGCCACCTAAGCTGGCGAGCGGTATCAGCAATCGATGATCTGGCCCAAATTTAAAACGGCAGGCATGCGGAATGATGAGGCCAACAAAACCTATGCTGCCTGCGGTACTGACTGCACTCGCGGTGAGCAAGGCAGCGCATATAAACAAAAGCCGACGGAGCTGCCCCACATTTACACCCAAGGCACGTGCGTTATCGGCATGCATTGCAGCGATATTGATCGCCCTCGCTTTCGATAACATCAAAGCCGCGACGCCTATCCAAATCGCCCAAGAAAGATAGCGCGGTTGGGTATTCGATAAGTCACCTATCATCCAGAACACCATGCCGCGTAAACTATGATCAGGCGCGATCGACAACAGTAAGGTGACAATGGCACCACAACCCGAAGCCACAATCACGCCCGTGAGTAGCAATAATGGCGTGCTACCTTCCGCACTGCCGGCGCCACGAAAATCTCGATAAGCCAAACCGAACAGTAGTGCAGCCACGCACATGGCGCCTGCAAAAGCCGATATATCGACCAAGACACCCGCACCAACAAACAGAATGGTCGCCAAAGCGCCAACCGAGGCACCGCCCGACAAGCCCAAAACATAAGGGTCGGCCAACGGGTTGCGCAGTAGCGCTTGCATTAAAACACCGGCTAAAGCCAAGGTTGCACCCGTCACGAAAGCGCTCAAGGCACGGAACAAGCGTAGATCCAAAACACTACTAGCAAGGCTTTCACGCTGCCCATGGATGAGCTCGTTTAGTGCAGAAAACAACTCGGGAAAAGATAAACTGACTGAGCCTGTAACACAGGCGAACAGCAGACTCATGAGGGAAAGAACCGCCATTGCGATCAGCAAGACGAGTGCTCGTTGCGCTGTCATGACTTGTGGCATAGTCTGGGTGCTTTCCTAAAAATGAGCCTTCAACGGAAGCTCAGTTACTACAGGCCTAGTTAAAGCCGTAATTCAAACCAATATACACGTTAGAGCCAGGCGTATTGTAATTACGCGCCAATTCGTACTTCTTATCAGCGACGTTATTCCAGCGCGCGAGTACGTTCCAATTTTTTGCAAACTGGTAGTTCGCCACTAAGTTGAGCACGCCAAAACCACCCAAGCGATTTTTATTGGCTTGATCATCAAAACGTTCGCTCGACAACACATTTTCTGCGCTAAAGGTCCAATCTTGCCAACGATAATCGGCACCTAAAGTTGCATGTTGTTTAGAACGACGCGCTAGGCGATTGCCTGTCAAATCATCTTTTGGATCTTGGATATCGAACGTGGCACGTAAGCTCAACTGATCGAATTTTGTCGATGCACTTAGGGTGAGGCCAGACAAAGTTGCTTTATTGATGTTGTATGCACAGCCGTATTTGTGTGTACTTTGCTGAACAGGGCAAGGATTTGCCGTCGCAATCAGATCTGTAATTTTGTTCTCGTAGTAGACAGCACTAAACATCGTGACATTATCGTCCCACAACAAACCGATCTCTTTATTTTTACCCAGCTCAGGACGGTTTATATCGAGACCATAGCCTGGGTAATACAGCTCATTAAAACTTGGTGCGCGGAAGCTCGTGCCATAACTCATATTCGCGCGCAGATTTTCTGTTAAACGATAACCGTAAGCCAAATTGTAAGTATTATGCGAGCCGAATTGCGAACTACGATCACGACGGACACTGGCTGTTGCCAAATGCGCGTCTTGTTTTAAAGTGTAAGCTGCCGCATAGGAGGTCGTGTCACGTTCACCGCCCACACCTGCCGTAGTAGTCTTCACATCTTCTTCGCGTTTCTCGACGATCAATTGCAACACATCGCGACCGAAGGCCACATTGTTTTGCCAATTCCAGCTGCGTTGTAGCGTCTCTGCATTACTTTTACCGTAAGACGCATCAGAAAAAACACGGTCGTTACCACGAGAATATTGCAAACTCGTACTCCAATCGGCACTTACTTTGCCCTTGATGAAAGCAGCCGTGTTGTCCATTTTTTGTTGGCTGCGATCGTCATAACTTGCGCCAGCATCGAAACGCACATCGAGGGTGCTTTGCAAAAAATTGACACCCGCAGTCCAATTCGGATCAAGCTTCCATGCTAAATTTCCGCTGAAGCTCTTTTGCGTATATCCATCTTTATCTGGGTTATAGGTAAAAGCGCCCGACGCTGGTTTAGACGCACTAAAACCATCACTGCTTTCACGCGCTGCATTTAAGGCATATTGAAAACCGCTCTGATCGGCTCCCAAAATTCCCGCAGATAATTTACGCAAATGATCTGTGCCGGCGCCAAAGCTAACGTTAGCACTTGTACCCTTACTCGATTTCTTCGTGAACAATTGAATCACGCCGCCCATCGCATCCGCGCCATACAAGCTAGATAATGGACCATACACAATTTCAATACGCTCGATTTGCGCCAGAGGAATCGTGCTCCAAGTTGCACCACCTGTGGTCGAAGCACCAATTCGAACGCCATCGATATACACCACGCTTTGCGCATTGCCTGCACCGCGCACGAAAATGGACGATACCGAACCTGCCCCGCCGGTACGCGAAATCTCGATACCGCGTTGTTGCTGTAAGAGGTCTACGATACTGGTCGCGCCAGATTTAGCGATGTCTTCTGCCGTAATCACGACGTTATCAGCCAGCACGTCTTTGGCGACCTGAGCTTGGCGGCCAGCGGTGATAATCACGCGTTCGGTCGTCTCGTTATCGTTGTCGTTGAAGTTAATGGAATTTGCAGAAGCAGGAAATGCGGCAGCCACCGCAGCAGCGGTTGCGAATAATTTGAAGATCGGTTTCATACACACTTTGAATAAATAAGTCACAAGCAACCGAGATCCCCGTTGGGTGCTTGAATACAAAATGCGGAAAAGGAAAAAGCAATGCAGCAGAAAACTGGCACACACTCGAACATCCCCGTTCGCGGCACTTCACTTATTTTGGCCGGTATCCGGGCTGACAAGCATCACCATCTGACCTTCCCATGCATACAGCACAGTGGTATTGAAGGATGGCTGGCAAGAAGAACTTCTTGCGCTTGTTCACCGTTGCGGGGGCAGCACACTTAAGCAAATAAATTCGCTCTATGTTTCCCGTTTAACCGCCAACATGACTATGTCGGCGAGCACCAAAACTGTGCCATTCTACCGCGATGAGGGATTAAGGACAAGGAAAGCGTGACAAGAGACGGGTCAAGCCAGAGTGTTAAAGAGGGTGGAAAATATCAAGGATCAAGTCGACTTGTCATCGACACCCATGCGGCGACCAAATCGCGATGCAATTCTGATAGCTCGATAAATTGCACACCAATACGAAAAAAGTCACCACTCAAAATGCAATGCATCACCTTCACTTTGCATGGGACCTTATACATGTTGGCCATTTGATCAATGTGCGGGATTTCGAGCATCATCTGATGATCTCGGCTGACAACAGCGGGCTGAGGGCATTGAAACAAAATACCCGAATCGGAAATATTGATCACTTTAATCGGCAAAATACTACCATCGGCCGCTCGAAAAGCGCCGCGCCAAGTGACATTGATTCGGGGACTACGTCTTAACTCCACATTAAGCCTATGGTCAGTAATGCACTAAACAACACCAAGGAGCAAAAATTTACTCAAGGCAATATATTGCATTACGTTACCATGCTTAGGCAAGTTCGGGCAAAAAACTTAGCAAAAAGAACATCTCTATATTCTCAAGCTTTCCAAATTACAACACTTGAGCGGATGATCGCAAACGGGAATGACTACTGCCATTCCCTGAGTGCGATTTATTCCCTCTACTTTATTGATTTTTCCATTTGTTATAACCGATCCCGATCACTAATGCCCCTACCGCGATCTCACACATCAAGATCAAGGTAGACTCGGTTGCAACGCGATTAAACCCAAACAAATCTACCATTGCGATGCTCTTCGCTTGGCTAGCCACATAGAGCCAAAATAAAAACGCAGACAAGAAAGGACGCGCACTACGTGTAACTCTACCGGTAGCACAAGCCAAGGCCGAGGCAGCGACAAATCCTGTGAGCAGCATCAAGACTACAAATCCTTCTCCATTTACCAAACGGAGCATAGCCACGCCGCCAAACATAAACGCCAATAGCAAACAAGCACTAAGCTGACGGAGATAACGACGCTCGACGCCACCACGCACGGCAGCTGTCATGCTCTCAATACCGGCCTGATAGTCACGGGTGCTAATGTCCACGATCAATACTCCCCAAGCCATCACAATAAAGGGAAGAACTGAAAATAGCCCCGTTTCATCGCTGAGCATGGCAAAACCATTGAGTAACACCAAGCATAAGATAAACACAGGGGCTGAAATCAAAGCCAGAGCGGTATCAGCCACGACTTGTCCGAAGAAATTCGGCAATCGGTTGGCGAATGCCATCATGGGCTGCGCCAAACGTGCCAACGGGCGACTCCATTGATTCAAGATTTCAATCGGTGTGCGGCGTTTACGAGATTGCGATTGTTTGACACGATCAGGTGAAAATCGATGAAACAAAGGAAAAGCCAACAACAAAGGTAACAGTGCAAACAAAGCGCTTGCGGCACGTAAAACAGTCATTTTTACGGACCACAAGGATGCGGATAAAACGATAGGTGCTAGGGCTGGATCGAAATTGCTGCCGCCGAGCGAGAAATTTTTTGTACCTAATTGACCCTGCAGATTTGCAATCGTCGTCACTAGTCCGCAAAAATCAAAAATAAACCATGCCGAACTTTCACCTTTCCCCAACTCCATCACTTTCGTAATCAAGCTCAGTTGGGCGATCCACAAGATAAAGAATAAAAGATCACCGAGTTTACCCATCAAAAATGGAACGCTATCGAACAACAGGGCAAGGCTCACAACATAGAAAGCAAGTGGAATGAACACCAGGCTATAAGTCTGTAGATATACCCAAAAATCGATACCTGGCTCGCCGCGCACCATCTGTAAAGCGATCACGGACAACATGCCAGCAAATATCAACAGCATAAAATACAAGACCCCGCCTATCCAACGGCTTGATAGAAAAACTGCGTTACTAACTGGGCTTGCCGCAATCAAACTACCGATGCCGGTACGAATATCGTCCGCCACCCTGCCCCTGACCAAGAAAAAACCAACAAACAACATGATCATACTGAGCAAGCTCGAACTGCCAAGTGCTAGCGCCGAACTGGTGTACAACACGCGGGCACGATCAATGACGATCATCGCGTGCCCTGAAACTGGGTCAGAAATGATGTTCCAGCACATCGCTGCCATCAAGAACACAGCGATTAAACTGGTCCAACGACGTGCGCGTAAGCGTATTTCGGTCAGGATCAAAATCTGCATCGTATTCCATTGTTGCTGCCAACCGGTGAGTGGCACATGCACGACTGCATCGGCTGCACCTATACTCAATGAGGACATCTTGGCCTTAGACATTTTCCGCCTCCTGCAATGAATACCGTTGCGCCATCAAGGCATCTTCGAGACTAGGCTCAGTCAAGCTCGCATTCTTGACTGGCGCAAACGGATGAGCGACGCGCAATTGGTAAAGATCACCTTGACGTTGCGCCTGCAAGACCTGAGTACGCCCTTTAAGTTGTTCGTACTCCTCCGCGGACACTTGCGCCGACCACACCTGTCCACGTGCCTGAGTAATCATGTTTTCTGGTGTATCAAAACCAATCAAACGCCCCTTACGCATAATCGCTAATTCACTTGCGATACTCTCGACATCGGAGACGATATGCGTCGACATAATCACCAATTTCTCTTGCCCCAAATCGCCCAATAAATTTCGAAAACGTAAGCGCTCTTCTGGATCAAGACCCGCTGTAGGTTCATCGACAATTAAGATATCAGGGTCATTGAGCAAAGCCTGAGCGATTCCCAGTCGGCGACGCATACCGCCCGAGAACAAAGCAGCGTTGCGTTTTGCGTGCTCAGTTAAGTTCACCAATTCGAGCAAATAACGAATACGCTCGGGGTCACGCACGCCCTTTAAGCCAGCGAAATACTGCATCAGCTCTAAGGCACTTAGATTGGGATAGACGCCGAAATCTTGCGGCAAAAATCCTAAACGGGTACGGATGGCATCAGGATGCTTAATGATGTCAACCCCTTGAAAAATAATATGTCCACTCGTTGGTTTACTCAACGTCGCGATCATCTGCATCAATGTCGTCTTACCCGCACCATTATGGCCAATCAGGCCGACCACGCCGCGGTTCAATTTCAAACTCACATCATCAACTGCACGCACTTGCGGCCCAAATTGCTTTACCACATTCTTAATCTCTAACATTTTTAGCTCCTTTAGCGCCTGCAAGAAACAAGCTTGCTCGACCAATTAATCTAACGATGATGAGACGATAAAGAAGTCTTTCCGACCTTGCTCACGGTTTGAGACAAAGCGCGTTTTTAGTGGAATGAAGCGGCAATTGGGGTCACCAATCAGAAATGATATGCGCCCAAAGTTTGGAATCATTTCCCTTATTCTTCGTACACTTTTTCTTGCTAACTGCAACAGTTTTCACGTTGAAATCACAGAGATTAAAGACAGTTTTCTGAGAATGTGCTTGAATCAAGTAATTGTTGATGCTTTACCTATTTCATGCATAAAACGAGCACCAATCATCACAAAGCTGCCTCTAACTTCCGCCGTTGGCTTACACCATGGCTGCCATTTCTATTGTGGATAGCGGCGGTCATCGCGACCGAAGTTCTCGTATTTGAAGAACAACAAAGACAAAAAAGTATCACTAGTCAAAATCTGACCAGCCATGCTGGCGAGATTCGAGCGATGTTGGAATCTGAACTTAATTCAAGCATTCATCTAGCCACTGGCATGGTGTCGTACATTCAAGCGCGCCACGGCAAATTCGAGCAAGATGAAATTCAAGCCTGGATGCAAAATTTGCAAAAATCCGAAGCCTCGATCCGTAACATCGCAATCGCGCCAGATAATCGCATCCAACTCGTAGCACCTTTAAAAGGTAATGAATCGGCTGTCGGGCTCTACTATCCCGATAACAAAGCGCAATGGCCAGCGGTTGAAAAAATCATCAAAAATCGGACATCCGCCCTAGCAGGCCCATTCGAACTGAAACAAGGGGGTCTAGGGCTTGCATATCGGGTTCCTGTGTTTCTAGACGACGATCGATATTGGGGCTTGGTGAGTACGGTACTCGATGCAAGATCAGTATTTGCCAAGGCGGAACAGAGAGCCAAACAATTAGGCATCCATTTTGCAATACAAGATCTCGAACTTGATTCGCTCAAGAAAACGAACAAGCAAGCTACCTACGTATGGCAAATGGGCTCCGTACACGCAAACGATAGCACCTCGCTCAACATCGACTTACCTGGACGAGAATTGCAAATCGTGGCACAGCATGCTCAAGCCGAAGAATCAAGTTGGCTCAAATGGGGGCTGCGCTTATGCGGTTGGAGTGTGGGCACGCTGTTCGCGTTTCTTTTGGCACGGATCATCGGCTCTTATCGCATGCAATCGCTTGCCTCAGTCGCGCTCAATGAAAGTCGCGAGCAGTTCATTCGGGCATTCAATACCGCACCGCAAGGGATGGCGCTGTTATCGATTAAGGGACGCTGGCTCAATATCAACCCCACCTTTCTCACCATGTTGGGGTATACCGAACAAGAAATGCATGCGCTGAGCAGCGCAGATCTCGCGCCCGAATTGCATGTAGAGCGACTACTAAAACATTGGCGGCAGCAAAACGACAATAGTCTGCAATACGAGATTGTGTTACAGCGAAAAGACGAATCCTATATCACCTGCTTGATTAGCATGGCGCTGATTGAAGGCCGTAAGCTCGATCAAGGATATTGGATTTTTCAAGTAATCGACATTAGTGCAAGAATTGCGGCAGAAGCGAAATTACAAGACAGCGCCGAATACACCCAAGCGATTCTTGATAATGTCGCCGATGGCATTGTCAGCACGAACTTGCAAGGCGAAGTCAAAACCATCAATCCCGCTGCACTGGCTATTTGGAAAATTCCAGAGGTAAATTTCACCCGTCAGAATTTTATCAAGCGTCTCTACCACGAAGGCAACCCTAAAGTACGGGACCAACTCCAGCATTTCTTAACGGGTTGCGAGATGCTTAGACCCGGACAAATACCTACGCTCAATCTTGAGAGCAATATCACAGATGCGCTCGGCAATCAGATCGATATTGAAATCAGTGTTACGGCAACTGAACGCAAAGATCATGTTGAGTTGATCATCGTGGTGCGCGATATTAGTGCTCGCAAACAGTTAGAGTTAATGCAAAGTGAGTTTGTGTCTATCGTTAGCCATGAACTCAGAACTCCCTTAACTTCAATTATTGGGTCTTTACGTTTAATGGAAGGTGGTGTGTTTGGAAAATTGCCCGAAGCGCTTGACAAGATGGTGCGCATCGCACTTCAAAACGGCCAGCAATTAGCCTTGATTATCAATGACATACTCGATATGGATAAACTGGCTGCGGGAAAAATGGAATTTACTATCGATGAATACGCGATCGTCCCTCTCCTTATTCAAGCAATCGAAACCAATCAAAGCTACGCGAAACAATATCACGTGAAGTATGTCTTTGAGCCAGACTGTGATTATGTTATCCGTTGCGATGCGCAGCGATTCCAACAGATTATGTCCAACCTCATGTCGAATGCGGCCAAGTATTCAAAAGCTGAAGGCCATATCGACATTCAACTTTCAGCTGAAGATAACATGTTGAAGATTATCGTACGCGACTATGGTGAAGGTATTGCTGTGCAGTTTCAGGACAAAATCTTCAAGAAATTTTCTCAGGTCGACGGCAGTAGCACACGCAAAAAAGGTGGGACTGGTTTAGGCCTTTCCATTTGCAAAGAGATGGTACAAAGAATGGATGGCGACATAGGATTTACTTCAGAGGAAGGTCGAGGCTCAAGCTTCTTTTTCCGTCTCCCCTTACTCAAACAAGTCGTTATCACCCCACCATTACAAGATTAATTGGCCTATCCAAAACAGACTCGAGTGAGGAACGAAGCATGAAGAAAATGCGAGGTCTAAGCTTAATTTTGATCTATCTAGCGCTTCCACAAATGGCCCTTAGCCAAGAAGTCGTCGAAGTCAAACGGGCAGATGACAAGTGGGTCAATATGGCCGTCTATCGACCGATCCAAGATTGCCAAGGTATTGCAATTATCTCGCATGGTGCGGGTGGCTCAGAGAACGGTTATGCTTTTCTGGCGAACGCTTTACAAGCACAAGATTGGCTAAGCGTTGTGCCTGGCCATCAGGAGAGCGGTATTGCCGGGCTCAAGCAGCATATGAACGGCAAGGGAATTCGCGCCGCACTCGCTTCACTGATCACCGATAACAAAGCCTACCTTGGACGTTTCATGGATATTCAGGCCGCCCTCAATTTGGCACGACAGCATTGCCCTGCCAAACCGCAAGTCATGATAGGCCACTCCATGGGCGCGGCGACGACCATGCTAGCAGCCGGAGCACTCAATCGCCTTCAGTTAGAAACGCCGACATTTAATTTTGATGCCTACATTGCACTCTCGCCGCAAGGTGTTGGAAGTATTTTTCCACCACATGCTTGGCAACACATTCAACACAAGGTGTTATTGATGACTGGCACCCGCGACACAGATTTAGGCGGAGCGAATTGGCAAACGCGCTTGGATGCCTTTCGCGACATGTCTGGCCCATGCAAATGGAGTGCGGTAATTGATGGCGCAACGCACATGAGCTTTGCTGGCAACACCAACTCAGACAAAGAAAAAAGTCTCATTACCAACACAATTCTGCAATTTATTCAGCACAATCAACAAAAGTCGTGCCCCTTACCAAACCTTGTAGGTGGAATCAATTTAAGCAGTAAATAAAGCACCGCACCCAATCAAAAATCGGCGTTGGTGCAAAATCATCTGATCTAACATCCCTATTTTCGACAGGGCGCAACACAGACGCAAGGCAACGCTGCGAGGCAACTCAGGCTCAGCCCAGAGTTCTCACGCTGAGGTATTGAGCTTTCGAGAATGGTAGATAAACAGACACGAGCTTAGTACCATCAGCAAAAAAGTGTATTCGGCGCCATCCTTGTCGGCACCAGAAACGATCCATCCAAACTGCGCATGATAAATAAGAATTTTCAGGAAAAATAAAACGGCTAAGCCGAAATACGCGGCGCGCAGAAACCGTCCGACAACAATCAAGACACAAGCAAGAATTTGAAGCGCAACAATAGAAATCAACAACAAGTGCTCAACAAACAAAGACGAAACAAGATCTGCTATCAACTTGAAATCAGTACGTTCCGCTGGAACTTGGAGGCCGACCTGCATGATCATTATGAAAGCCACCAAGTAGCCCATGGATCGCCAGAAAAGAATGCGCCATCTGAGCGTCTCTGATCGTTGCCTCGCAAATAATGCCGCCAAATTAAACCTGCCATGAACATCAGGATTTGGCCAGGCAATAATTGACATCGCGAGGAAACAAACCACTAAGGCAAACGCATATTCCGCGCCATTGTGTACCCCTCCGCTTTGAATCCATCCAAACTGGCTGTGATAGAAGTAGATTGATCCTCCGTAGATGATTGCAAAAATAGCGCCCAACATACTCACACACCATCCCATAGCGAAAGCGACACTTCCAAACAACTCCATGGCCTGCAGCACAAAAACCAAATAGAAACCCAAGGGCATGCGGCTTTCCATATACTCTGCAAATGGCATCACACCGTCATCGAGAATTCTGTGCCAACCGTGCACACTAACCAAGACTGCTAAGGTGCAGCGGATAATCAACAATAATTGTCTTTCGACTGACGTCGTCATAATTGCCCTGTTCTCGAAATGCAAATGAATCTTCGCTCTCAATGTAGCGTCTAAGACTCAATCAAAAAGGAAACTTGGGACGATTTGCCGAAAGTAAGGGTGGTATTCTCAAGGGATCTGTGCGAGGCTTAAGCTCGCGAAAGAAGTGCCCAGAACTTGGACTATGTTTGAATCGAATTTGACATTGTGTTGAGAGCACTCATTTCTTTACAAAATCGAGTGCCCTCCTATCTCAAAGCGCTTTTTTGCGCTCGCCTAAACTTATTCCTCAGATTTACGTTCTGACTGCTTCCATGTATAACTCAAGCCCAACACCACAGAAGGTGCCGTCTTACGCTTAACCAAAGAACTTTGTTCGTTTGCCGCCCCGACTACGCTATCGATGCGCAAGTTAGCGAACCAGCGCCAATCATTATCGAGTTGATGTGAAACCGATGTGAATACGCGCCATGCTACCAAGCCAGATTTCGCATCATAGACGGGACGATCAGGCAAAGCTTGATCAGGTCGAACACGATAGAAGGTATCGGCTAACTGATCGCTGCCGAACACCGACGATACGCCCACCGTATAACGCCAACCGCCATTCGCACGCCGGTCGTATTTCAATTCAGGCTCAACTGCATAGCCGCGACGTTTGAAGCTATTACTGATATCAAACACTGCGCGCAATGGCAATTCGAAACGCCAACGACCATTTTGCTCTGGATCGGTCAGATACCAATTGAGTCGGGGGCCAAATTCGATCATGGTACCTAGGGTTTCCATCCCTCGGCGCGCGGCCACCTTATCGGAGCTTGCTCCCAACGCGCCCGAGAAGCCGATATCAAATTCAAAGCGTGGAGTTTTAACAGCACGATATCCCGTGCCTCCGCGCTCGACTCGAAAATGTTCGCCTCGGTACAAGAAGTAAGGTACAACTAAAGCTTTGCTCACGTATGTATCAGATCCGGGGTAGGCTGGTCGGCTGATGGCGAAACCTGCAGCACCGACCTCCCACAACGAAGGCGCATCGATACTCAACTTGGAAGAATCATTATTAGCACTTGACTTGGCATCTTGCGCCCAAGCCATGGACGAAGCGGATAAGGAAAGTAGCAAGGCTGCAGCAGTACTTGGCGTAAATCTAAATTTGGCCGACATTTCTCTCTTCCTTTCAATGGGTCTACGTTTTGAACTACTGAATCGAAACTACGAATTTGCGGAGAGTGTAGCCTAGATAAGTTTTTTTTGCTGATGAACTCATGATCAGTCTAAAAATTGGTTCAAATGCTCAATCCCCACAGCATGAATCGCAAATTATTCGAGAAATGTATAACGGTAAAATTTTGAGTCGACCGTCATAATTGGAAATGTTGTTGGCAAACTCAATCTAGGAATTTCAACGAATCCATTCTTTTCATAGAAACGATGGGCTGCTAAAAATCGATCCGTAGTACCGAGGTAAATCTCCTTGAAGGCATGCGCCGCAGACCACGCCAATACAGTCTTCAGCAAAAGTGTTGCGACACCATGTTCCTTGCCCCGACAATCAGCCGCCACAAACATCTTACGCAGGGCGCCCATCGCGTGTCCAATATCCAAGAGCGCGATCGTGCCTACCACCCTATCGTCAAGTTTTGCGACCCAAAAATTGCCCAGATTCTTTTGATAAAAACTAGGGATATCAATAAGGTCTGGTTGATCATCCAGTGTCACTGGCAGTGCAAATTCTTCACGCTGAATATGTAGAATCAAATTGGCCACGGCATCCCGTTGTTCAGGCTTGAAGCTTTCTATCTTTATCTGGCTCATCGGTACACAGTACTAGGGAAGTTTAAGCAGTCGTTGTCGCAAAATTGCCGCGATTATCGTTGAGATCGCGAATCCACCACTGCACTGGCGCATCACTTTCAATGAATCGCATATGGCTTGCCATACCGACTAAGAGTTGATTATCGGGAGCCAGCATAGCGTCCACATAAGCAATGATGTCGTCCGCCTCTTCCGTAAATTCATAACCATCGTGATCAAACAAAAAGACTTTTCCAACACACTCGCCTTCAGTGGGCATTAAAAGATAATTACCTGTACGTGGTTCCTCGCCAATAACCAAACATGTGTCGATCCAATCGGGAAAATAATCTTCTCGTTCATCCTCACCAACATGATCCGTCCAAGCTCGAAATTCATCATCAAGTTCAGGCCAAGTAGAGGGAGATGCCAAATGCTTTCCTGCATCTCCACTGCGTTGATCGACATAGAAGACCACGCTTGCAAATGTGTCGTAAAAATCGCGCAAACGGCCTATATCGGGAAGCTCGAAACTACGTTCAGCCGCATGCACTTCATGCGAAAACTCAACCAATTTGGTATTGACAGGACTATCAATTTCTTCACACAAGAACGTACCGCGATGCGCACTCACTTCCTCAAACAATCGTTCTAGCTTCATACTTCGATCTGCCCCCAGCCGTATTTTTTTAAGGCTTCTGCTATTTCAAACAAAAATCACAGTTCTCAATTTGATTCAGTGCGAGTAAAACAACTATCATCCAGCACTATTGCCCTGCTGGTGGCTCCCATAGCTCGACTTTATTACCCTCTGGGTCGATCACCCATGCAAACTTTCCGTACTCTGACTCATCAATTTTATCGAGCACATTGCAGCCCTCTTCTTTTAAGACTTTGACTAAGGCGAGCAAGTCAGCTACGCGATAATTGATCATGAATGGCGATTTGCTCGGCGCGAAATGATCGCTAGTATTTGCCCCTATCGACCAAACTGTAGTCCCACCCACAGGAGCACCACTGTCGTCGCTCCAACTGAATGCGGCACCACCCCATTCTTGGACATCGATGCCAAGGTGCTGTTTGTACCAACCACACAAAGACTTCGGATCATTTGCGTGAAAAAAAATACCGCCAATTCCTGTCACTCGTTTCATCTTCTATCTCCTTTGAATGGGACTTCCATATCACACCACTTACACCAAGCGAGCTAATTGGCAGTTAATAAGGCCACGCCAAGACTCGAACAGAACATCAAACTAACAATTGGTAACCATATGCGCCGTTCACGATGACTAGGGGTCACTGCATTGGCCACTATGCCTAAACCACAATAGCCAACAGCCACCCAAATCCAGCTTCCCAAATCAACTTGAAACCTGAAGGCATCTACACCGCTCCGTTTCAATACAATGAAGATAAATGCGCCAATCAACAAAGCGGACACAAGAGGAATCAGGCGAGCCTTCGCAGGAAGGCGGCCTCGCCACTTTCCACCCAAAGTGAATTCACCCCAGGCAGCGCCGAACAATAAGGCTAGCTGAAAAAATATTACTAGCGAACTTAATACGACAAAAATGCCGACCAGAACATTAAGCATAAGAATCCATCTCAAAACGAAACGAGCTGCGCCAAACTCAATCCTTCATGTTCAAGATTATTTAGCCCGAACCTCAGTCAAAAGCGACACTCGAAGGCTAAGGTTTTATATCCTACCATCTCCACTAGTAAACAAATCAAGATGTCAGGAACAAATGACCAACCCAAAAAAGCGGAGCTTTAACCAAACACCGCCGCCGTTTGGCGACTAATCGCAACCAATTGGCCCGCGCTATCCCAACAGTGCGCCGCGATATGGGCATAACCATTGTGTGCGCTTTCCGTTACTGCGCGATACTGCCACCAAGGATTCGCTTCATTTGCTAACTGTGGCTGATCAATAGCAGGAAATTCTAAAGTCCACGTTAGACTACTTGACGGTGTTGGCTGGCGTAACATCTGCAAAACAGCAGGAGGCCAAGCGTCAATCAATGCGACCAGATCGGCATAGCGTGCCTGAGCAGGTCGCGCACCAGCCTTCTCATTCCAACGCATCCAGCCATCGATATGTGAAGTCGTAGCAGCGGTAAAAGGAAGGTCACCATCGATAAAACCAAAGTCAATCAACTGTGTAAATTCAGGCGCGACACCTGACATTCGCGGCAACAACTTACCCGTTTCAGGGCCTGCGATCATCGGCGCCACTAGCGCTGGCACACCAATACTTGAAGATCGAGCGAGACCAAAACTAGCTAAAGCACTTACGCAAACTTGATCATTTTGCTTCAGCATACAAAGCATTTGCGTCACAGATTTCCCCGTGCGCAGCACTTGGCTTGTAATACTGACTTGGCCTGTCTCAACTGGTGCAACAAAAGAAATTGTTAAAGCACGAAGTGCCGCATTCAAGCTATTCGCTTCTGTATTTTGTCTTGGCAAATTTGCTTGTAAATGAGCGACGATCAATGCCCCGAGCAGGCCACCAAAAGTCGCGCGACCTTGGCCCCAACCTGGCTCGACATTGACCAATTCGCCGATGGCAGCTTGCTCTAACATCCCATCAAAATTCATCATGATGATTCCAACCTTTGTTTTCTCACACTTAACCAATACCAATCCGAAGTTTTCTCCAACCTCGTCAACCAAACTAACATTCAATCCAACTTTTCAGCCACAAGCGAGATGAATAAACCATCAATACTAATCTAAATACTGCCAAGTATCAGCACCATCGATTCTACGAATTCGCACGCCATCGATGAGTTGTGGTGGAAAATTATTCATATTAACTCCATGCTTGGGATGCGCTTCTGGGTCGACTGGTTCCCAATGCGTGACGCAGCCGCAAGTTGCGCAGTGTATGGTTCGCAACATGCGATCACCTTGAACGTATTCCTGAGTATTCTGCGGATGCCCTTCGACCTGAACTGTACCGAATGGAAAGTAAGCCCAAGTAGCAGCAAGACGTCGACATAAAGAGCAATTGCAGCGCGTGCATTCCTTGGGGGCTGCAGGTATGCGTAGGCGAACTGCACCACAATGGCACGCGCCTACCAACCATAATTCTTTACCTTCCATCTTTAGGCGGTCGCTGCAGGCATATGAAACAATCCCCATCCATGTCCATCAAGGTCGACGAAACTATGCGAATACATGAAACCTAAGTCTTCGGCCTTGTCATAAGTCGACCCACCAGCAGCGAGTGCTTTCGCTACCAAGCTGTCGACCTCTTCACGACTTTCGCAATGCAGATTTATCAGCATCTCCACTGCCTCACGAGTATCGCAAATCTGTTTCGGCGTGAAATCACGAAATCGTTCACGTGTGCACAGCATCACAAAAATGGTGTCGCTAACCACGATGCATGCGCCGCTATCGCTTGAGAACTGTGGATTTGACTCAAACCCGAGTGCCACGAAAAAAGCCGTCGACTTCGCTAAATCGGCAACGGGTAAATTGAGATAGATCTGTTTGCTCATGGAATATCACTTTCGGTTATCGATAAAAAACACATCCGTTATAAACAATTTCAACAATCTGAATGGAGCAAATGATTTCAAACTAGATCAGCAATCACTACGCAATTCCTAGTCCTTTCATGAAAGTTGAAGCGCGTATTTTAGGTCAAACTAAGCCGTCAATTTACTCGGATTCGCATACGAAGAAGGACATACATTTACATGTAAACAAAAGCAAAAGTTCTGTATTTGACACCAAAATTACAATCCTTAAGCCTGTACGATAACATCACACTTAGGTGTTTAAATGTCATTTCAAAAATTTCTTTTTTGCGATGTTTCTAATCAACACCTATACTCATTTAAGTTTCGATCTCAAAGCAAAGATAGTCTTCGGAATTCTGGAGCTTTCCGTTTTCTCTACTGCGAATTCAATCCAAGTTAGTACTAACACGCTTCACCTCTCAAAACTTCAATGTGTTAACACAGCAGCGCCCATTAATTTGTCTCTATCAAGGATAACGTCATGCCAAGACTCTTTAACGACCCACTATTTGATGCGCAGTGGTACTTAGTAAATAACGGCCAACGCGGTGGCAACTCTAGAATCGACATCAACATTCTCTCTGCTTGGGACAAGTATACGGGTAAAGGTGTTCTGGTTGCAGTCAATGATGATGGCATGGATCTCACCCACCCTGCTCTTATCGCCAACTTGCGCACGGATCTCACCTATGATGGTGTACGCAATACCGTAGGCCAAGGATTTGACAAGGCAAGTAGCTCCCACGGAACGGTGGTTGGCTCTATCGTAGGGATGGCAGGTAACGACGGCATAGGCGGCGTTGGGGTCGCTTTCGACGCCAAAATTATTCCTGGACTAGCAATTGCTGATGGCGTTGACACGGCAAAGTTATTCCTCGCCAACTTAGCGGCAGGCGCAAGTGTCAGCGTAAATTCTTGGGGTAAGGACCCTGCATTCGCAGAGAATTTCGGCACATCCGGAAGTGCAAGCGATATCGCTTGGGGCGAGGCAATGAACGCGCCAATAAGGCCGATGTGGCCCTATCGAACTTTACCAGCAACAAGCTAACCATAGCTGTTGGTGCTATCGATGAAAACGGTAAACCAACCGAATACTCTACTCCAGGAGCCAGCCTACTCATTGCAGCGCCGGGCGGTGATGCTACGCAAGAGCAATCTGTGAACACAGGGTTTGGCATCATGTCGGCCGATATTCAAGGCACAGGGGGATACAATAAAACTGAAGGTAAAGACGGTGACTATGCCTACCAAAGTCAAGGTACTTCATATTCCGGGCCGATGGTCGGTGGTGCCATTGCACTGATGTTGCAAGCCAATCCTAATTTAGGGTTCCGTGACGTTTCTACTATTTTAGCGATGACGGCACGTAAAGTAGACGAGAGCAATGCGAGTTGGATCAATACCAAATCAACTGATTGGAATCTGGGTGGCATGCATTTTTCCAGAGACTTCGGTTATGGTCTACTCGACGTCTCAGCGGCAACAAGACTTACTGAATCATGGAGCGCAGCAGCCGGAACCTATGCCAATTGGAAAGTAGCGGAAGCAGCCTCAACCCATGCAAGCATGCAGATTCCAGACAATAATGCGGATGGCATCAGCGTTACAGCAAACATTGATGCCAACGTCAAAATCGAACGCATGGAATTCGATTTGAATCTCACCGCTGACAGCCCAAGCCAATTAAAAGCCACTATCACTTCACCATCTGGCACCACGATTACGCTTTTCGATCAGCCTCTCACCAGAGACTTGGTTGACGGTTCGCCAGACATGAAAAATCCAGAAGCAGCATGGCCAAAAACCTTTACGATCGGCTCAACCGCATTTCTTGGCGAAACGAGCGCTGGTACGTGGACACTCAAACTGAGCGACGCTGTAACTGGTGTGGTCGCAAGTTACAACAGCCTGACAGTACGCGCCTGGGGGTCAGCAATTTCTCTCGACTCGCAATACATCATGATCAACGAATTTAGTTCGTCCGATGTCGTGTTGAATGATGAATCCGGTATCGATACTGTGAATGCATCTGCGACTGCCTCTGCGGTAAGCATCAACCTCCAGGCAGGACAAAAATCCATCGTCGGCAATGCAGCAAACAACCTACTTCGTGGTAATGCCGGCAATGACCAACTCAATGGTGATGCGGGCATCGATACTGCATTGTATCTTGGCTCACGCAAAGACTACAGCATCCTTAAACAAGGTAGCGGCTTTTCAGTCAAAGACAAAGTCAGTACTGATGGCACTGATCAGCTAAGCAATATCGAGGCAATTAAATTCTCTGATATGTCGATCAATCTGAAAGTCGGAGAGAACTCAAAAACCATTGACTCCAATTCATTGAAGTCAATCATCGAATTGTATATCGCTTACTTCAATCGTGTACCGGATGCCGATGGCATGAGCTATTGGATAGATCAAAATCGCAATGGTGTATCAATTGAAGAGTAAGCGCCTCATTAAGACCGTCTTGAAGTTGTTCTATTTTTTACCCCATCCATTTTGTGCCATTCGAAGCAGTGCGTTATTCGCGGCACGTCGATCAAATAACTCAGGATCAAATGGTCCGTCTACCCATTGCAAATAGTCTCGTCC
>CANHZI010000094.1 GCA_947464955.1 Oxalobacteraceae bacterium | reverse complement strand
CTTACTTTGGACCAAAAAAAAGCGACTCTGAGAGTCGCTTTTTTCATTGCTACTGTAAGTATCAGCTTATTTGCCAGCTGCTTGTTCCGCCAGTGCTTTACCCACGTGTGAGTGTTTGCGGCTGTAGAGGAAGTAGATGACCAAACCAATGCTACCCCAGATTGGCAAGACTAATTGCGCAATCGTTGGCAAGCTGAAGAACAAGAACAAAGTTCCTGCAGCAGCAACTGGTGCTACTACCCAAATCAATGGTGTTCTGAATGGACGATGACGATCTGGATCTGTTTTACGCAAGATCAACACAGCGATGGACACCATGAAGAACGCGAACAAAGTACCAGAATTAGAGATATCTGCCAATTGACCAACTGGGAAGAATGCAGCGGCGATCGCAACAAAGATACCTGTCACGATAGTCATCAACCAAGGTGTTTTCCATTTTGGATGGATATCAGCCAATTTTTCTGGCAAGAGACCGTCACGTGCCATCACGAAGAAGATACGTGTTTGACCGAAAATCATCATCAAAATAACGCTTGGCAACGCGATACTTGCTGCTAAGCCGACTAATTTAGAAACTTGTTCGTAGTGTAATTTACTCAAAACTTCAGCCAATGCTTCGTGTGAACATACGATAGGTGCACTTCCTTCAGAAGCCAATTGTGCGCAACGTGCGACGAATTCTGCAGAGTCAGGAGACAATACTGCGCCTGTCAAGGAAGTGATTGGTTGTGCACCAACAGAACCGACTACGCCAGCAGCCACCAGCATGTAGAACACAGTACAGATACCCAAGGAACCGATCAAGCCGATAGGTACATTGCGTTGTGGGTCTTTTGTTTCTTCCGCGGCTGTTGATACCGCATCGAAACCAACGTAGGCGAAGAAGATAGAAGCTGCAGCACCGACTACGCCAACACCGCTACCTTGTGAACCAACCCAGCCATTTGGCAACATTGGTGTGAAGTTATCGCCGCTGATCAGTGGCAATGTGATGACGATAAATGCAGACAAAGCAGTAACCTTAACCGCAACCAAGATCGCATTTACTTTTGCACTTTCGCTCGTGCCTTTAACTAACAAAGTGGTGATGACCAAAGCCACGATAATCGCTGGTACGTTGACGATACCATGCGTGAAATCGATCACTGGCATGAAACCATTCATAGACCAAGATGGGCCACGGCTCAGGAGCTCAGGCAGAACGAAGCCAGTTGCTTTTTGAATGAGCCCCATCACATATCCCGACCAGCCGACACAGACCGCGGCGGCGGCGACGGCATATTCGAGTACAAGTGCCCAGCCTACAGTCCAGGCCATCAATTCACCCATCACCGCGTAGGTGTAGGTGTAAGCAGATCCAGAAACTGGCGCCATTGCGACTAATTCTGAATAACATAATGCTGCTACTGCGCAAACGAAACCTGCAATTACGAATGAATACATCATGCCAGGACCCGCTTTTTGTGCTGCCGCAGCGGTCAAGACAAAAATACCTGTACCGATAATGGCACCAATACCCAACATGGTGAGTTGGAATGCACCTAAAGAGCGATGCAGAGACTTTTTCTCGGCTGTTGCCAAGATTTCGTCTAGTGATTTAATGCGATCAAAAAGCATAGTGTTTCCTTAAGGCAAATTCAAATTTTGGATTTCTTATTCCCTTGCGACAATAGTCGTTTAGGATCTATTTTGACAAACAGCGTAACATACGCGATTTATGGCTAAACAGTAAAGAGGAAAACACGCCCAAAGCGCCTTTTCTGAAAAAAATCCTGCACTGCATAGCAGCATCGTCACGGATTGTTGTATTCCGCACTCAGCTTCGCTTTCGCCATTTATTGCGTCCCTTAGTCAATCTCAAATGAAAATAGTTCACTGGATTTTCCATGTGGAAATGGCATGTGATTTTTCTTAGTTAAATTGAGCAAATAATTTACTAAGGCACAGCCCGACGAGCGGCGAGGAAACCGCTAGGCTTCTACTTGATCGGCCGATTGAATTTTGGTGTATATTCCCGCCAAACTAAGTTGGCCCTCGCGTCAGCTCATCTTGCTTCGACAATTTTCGAGAAGAGGTAAAAAATGATTTTATTTAATCCGCGTACCGCGATATTGGCCATATCACTTTCATTTAGTTCTTTGTTGATGGTCGGTAATGCTTTGGCACAAGCTGATGTTAAAGCGAATAAAGCAAGTGCCGTTGCGCCTTCAAAGGTGAAAGGTCTACTCTACGAAATTCAAATGCCTGCGGCTGCAGCAAAAGCAAACAGCAAGAAGAAAAATAATAAGTTCTATATGTTTGGTTCAATTCATATCGCGAAGGCTGACTTCTATCCTATGTCACCAGCGGTATTGAAAGCCTATAAAGAGGCCGACACCGTGGCAGTTGAGGCGGACGTTTCAAACACAGAAACTAGCAGCGAAATCGTAGGAAAACTCAGCTACGCTGCGCCAGACAAACTAGAAACACATCTAAGCCCAGCGACTTGGGAATTGTTAAAGTCAATGGCAGGTGCCAACATTGAGCAGTTTCAACGTTACAAGCCTGTGATGGTGGCGATGGGATTAACCATCAGCGTTGGGCAGCAAATCGGCTATGAACCTTCGCAAGGTATTGATCTTCATTTCATCATTCAAAGCCGCCAAGATAAAAAGGGATTGGTTGAATTAGAAGGCGTCACTTTTCAAGGAAATGTATTGGGTGACTTAAGCGATGCAGAAGGTGATGCGATACTGGCTTCTGCCTTGGATAGCGTTCGCAAAGGCGAGGCACAAAAAGAGCTGAATCGTATTGCTGACAGTTGGAAGCGCGCTGACGCCGCAACTTTGGGGCAAATTTTGCGCGAAGCGGGCAATCGTGATGTTGGTTCGCAAGCCTTGATGAAACGCCTGATGGATGATCGCAATGCGCCGATTGCAGAAAAGATTGCAAAATTGGTCGTAGACGGCAAGAAGTTATTTGTTGTGTTGGGAGCGGGGCATTTGGCTGGCGAGAATAATATTCTCAAGTTAATGCAAGATCAGGGTTGGCAAGTAAAGCAGATTCGTTAATGATGAATTCTGAAGAGATCCAAGAGCCACGCGAATATCCGTGGTTGCCATTCGATAATATTACTGAGCTTGAAGGCTGGATGGAACTGAATAACCAAGAACTGCAAAAGCAGCTTGGTCATAAGCCGACTTCTGGACAAGGTATTTGCTTGCGCCTGCTGCATGGTGGTGAGATTTATTTTCACACCAATTCCGATGGTGATGTTCTGCTGGATGTGACACCCGAGGCTGAGTGGGTGCATCCGGTGATTACAGCCTGTACCCACGTCCAGCCGCCGAAAGGGCAAATCTGGTTATTGCCACAGTTTTCGTTGACGCCATTATTACTCGGTCTAAATACCTTAGTGGCGACTTCGCGTTTGGTATTGAAGCATCAGTATCGCCTGCATCGCAGTTTCTAAGTCGTGGCCGACTCAGCGTGGTTGACGGGGCTTAGCGGCTTGCCTTCTTGTGTCGAGATGTAAGTGAGCTTGTTGTGGCTCGCTTTCGTGCTAGGATATTCCTAAATTGGACCGTGATGGGGGAGTGAAGGTATGAATAGCATGATCAAATCCGTTGTGATTTCTCTGCTCATTGCTGCTAGTCAAAGCGCACAGGCACAAGAACCGACACAACTTGGTTTCGAACTTCCTGGGCAAAACGCCAAAGTGAGCTTGCGTGAGCATGCAGGGAAGGTCGTGTATGTCGACTTTTGGGCTTCTTGGTGCGGCCCCTGTAAACAGTCTTTCCCCTTTATGAATGAGTTGCAGAAAAAGTATAGTGCGGCCGGTTTGCGTATTATTGCGATCAACGTTGATAAAGACAAAGAAGATGCGCAGAAATTTTTGAGCAAAAACCCAACGCAATTTCTTCTTGCTTTCGATGCCGAAGGAACAGTCCCAGCGCAATATCAAGTCAAAGGTATGCCGAGCAGCTATTTGATTGGCCGCGATGGTAAGCTGGTTTATACCCATAAAGGCTTTAAGGCGCAGGATCAAGCTGAAATCGAGGCAAAAATTCGTGTCGCCTTAGGTCTCAAAGATTGAAGATTAATCGGTAGAACAAGTTCTCTGCCACAGCAATAAAAAACGCCAGCGTCTGCAATACAGCGCTGGCGTTGTTGTTTGAAGTAGTCGCTTATTGTTTGACTACGCCATTACGGTCGATGACGACAGTACGAGAGCCATTCTTGATCGAGCTGTGTTCCGCAGCTGCAGCTTCCCCTGCCTTCACATTGACTGTCGCTTCGCCGGGGCCGTTGACCTTTACCGATGCCAACTCAAGTAAGAGGTTAGATGCATGCAAATCGCCAGAGCCATTTAAGGTTGCATTGAGTTTCTTGCCGCTTCCTCGTAAGGTAAGGCTGCCTGGGCCGTCGGCATTGATATCAATTCTTTCGGCATCTGCTAAATCTGCTTCGAAGTCACCGGAACCACTGACATCAATCGTAATATTGCCCTTCAATACCTTGAAATTCATATCGCCAGGTCCTGAATTACGGATGTCTGCGCTACCCACTTTGAGGCGACTCGCATCGACATTACCAGAGCCACTGACTTTCAATTTTAATTGCTTTGTTTCACCCACTAAGCTTGCTTCACCTGGACCCGACATGGTGATATTTGCTGTCTCGGCTTGAATTTCATCGATGGACAGATCGCCTGAGCCTGACATTTCCACTTCTAAGTTCTTGGTGACACCGCGCAAACTAATGCTACCAGGGCCGCTGATCGATAGGGTCGTTTGATCGCTACGAAGTTTGGCCACATTCAAATCACCACTGCCGCTCAAGCGTGCGCTAAAGCTTTGTGCGACCTCGCCCAATTCTGTATCGCCAGGTCCAGTCATTTCTAAGCTTATTTTCTTAACAGTCAACTGACGCAAATTCACGTCACCGCTGCCACTCGCACGGAAGTTCAGCTCGTTCGCTGTACCATTGGCTTGCAAATCGCCTGGACCCTCGTTGAAGATCTCGAGTTTATCGCTGTGCAGTTGACGTAACTCGACGTCGCCGCTGCCAGTATTGCTTAACTTCGTCAAGTTGGGCGCATGTACCGTAATCGTGGTTGGATTGTGGCCCCAAGAAAAATGAATATTGCCACGGCGCTTATTGCGAATGACCAGAGTACCATTTTCAACTGTTGTTTCTACTTCGCGGACGAAATTGTCATCGCCCTCGACTTCGACACTATTCTTGCCATCGGCGATGAACAAGACATTAAATGGCGATTCATTAGTCACGGCTTCAAAATTACTGGCATCACGCTTCTCAGTAATGATGTTGCCGCTGCCCTTGATACCATTGTCATTGATTTTGATTTCGCAGCCACTGACTGTGACACCTAGTGCGACTAATACTGCCGATGTCATTGCTAAACGTGTAAACATATCCGCCCCCTGATTAAAAAATGTTGAATCCCGTCGTCTTGGATTTCTTAAGTGTGAAGTCTACGGCAAGCGAATAGCAAATGCAGTGCCTTAGCGACAGAATGCAAAAATCGCGGTGTCAAAGGTCGAAATTGCGGTGGCGAGGCTTTAAAATGCGCATGGATTGTATATTTGCCTCGATTTTGGGTAGTTTGTACATTAATTGGCCCGCTTCAAGTTCAAAGGATCTTCGTTACATGGAAAGAATTATCATCAGTTCAGCCGACGGTGCCCGTGCCGAGTTAGTGACGCATGGTGCGCATCTTTGTTCATGGATACCGGCAGGTGGGGGCGAACAATTGTTCTTGAGTTCGAGTTCTGAATTTGCAGAAGGGGCGGCCATCCGTGGTGGGGTGCCGATCGTGTTTCCACAGTTTTCGGGGATGGGTGTTTTACCGAAACATGGTTTTGCCCGCACGGCGCAATGGAAATTGCTCAATGCGGGTCAGACCCCGCAGGGCGCGGCTCAAGCGGTATTTGAGCTGCAAGAAAGTATTGCGCGGCTGATGCTATGGCCCCATGTATTTCGTGCTGAATACACGGTGACGCTCGCGGGTGATACGCTGCAGTTAGATTTCAGCGTCACGAATACTGGCGATACGGTCTTCCAGTTCACGACAGCCTTGCATACCTATTTCAAGCTCGACGACATTGAGCAAACTCAATTACATGGGCTCGGAGGTCTGAGCTATCGAGATACAGTGACAGGTCAAAATGGCTGCCGTCAGGATGAAGAAATTTTACGCATCGCCGGTGAGGTCGATCGTATCTATGCCGATGTCTCGCGACCAGTATTGATTGAGCAAGCACATCAAACCGTCGAAGTGATGCAAAGCGGTTTTCAAGATGCAGTGGTATGGAATCCCGGAGCAGAAAAAGGGGCACAAATTGGCGATCTAGAGCTCGATGGTTACCAGCGTATGGTTTGCGTCGAAGCTGCTACGATCATGCGTCCTGTCGCGCTGGAACCCGGTCGTAGTTGGAGTGGTATGCAAAGGGCGGTGTGGCGCGCTCGCTAACAGGAGGATGCGGTACAGCGATTAAGGGCAAGAACTTTGCCCTTTTTCGTGTCGATTACTTCTGATGAACAACGAAAATAATGGCTTGATTATTCTTTGCCGCATTGGCATAGAAATTCAGAATTTGTTGGAAGTAATCCAGCAGGCGTGCTCGTCCGATATCGCCTTCTTTTAGCCAATTTTCCGGATAGATTTTGCTCGCTTGCATTTGTTTGACGTCATATCGGCTGGTAAAAGTCTTGAGCGGAAATGCTTGCAAGGCGTCGGAAATCGTCTTGACTTCTTCAGCAGTAAACAGATGAGCAGGACCAAAGCCTAAGTCATTACCGATTTCAGTGCCGCCGAAGATGATTTCTCCTGCACCTGGAACAGGGCTCGAGGTTTTTCCCGTAATAAGATAGTGAATTGCATGCCACGAAGTGCCGATATGCAGCGTGTTAGCTGGGCTGCTCTTGAACATGACCTGTTCTAATGCGCGTTGGCTTTTTTTCAGGTCAGGTACCTGTTTGGGACTGACTACAACCATACTCATCCGCATTTCGGCGTAGGCAAAGCTGGCTGCGCTTAAGCT
Organism: Oxalobacteraceae bacterium; assembly: GCA_947464955.1. Taxonomy (GTDB): domain Bacteria; phylum Pseudomonadota; class Gammaproteobacteria; order Burkholderiales; family Burkholderiaceae_D; genus Undibacterium. Next base: position 12,329 of record CANHZI010000094.1, on the reverse strand, counting down.
CAGCAAGAGTGCGAAAAGTAGTCTCATATATGTTTTCATAGTGAAACTATTCTACTCTTTTTTCGCCAACGTTGTTTTACGTGTGGCTAAATTGACGCTTCTTTTGATAAAAGATAAATAATTGTAGAGCGCTCGCAGGTGCTTAGCTCGCCATTTTGTCCTTCGAAAGCGCGGTTTTCGTCCTGTTTCAGTAGCAGTGTGGTCAGGCTCATCCTGTATCATGCCGCTTCTTTATGATCTGAGGAAAGCAACTTATGTATGGTTTTATGCAAACGCAGTTTCGGCGTTCACTCCTTCTCGGCCTGTCGGTTTTTTTGATCGCATCTTTGCCTACGCAAGCGGCGACCTTGAACAAAAACCAAAGTCAGCAAGACTTTGCCACCCGCATCGCGGAGCTAGAAAAACAAAACGGTGGTCGATTAGGGGTTGCGGTGTTTTCCTTAAAAGCGGAGCCGCTTTTATCGGTGCGCGGCAATGAGCGTTTTGCGATGTGTAGTACCTTTAAAGCGCTGCTCGGAGCGGCAGTACTGGCGCGCGTCGACGCCAAACGAGAATCTTTAGGGCGAGTGATTTCGTATCAAGAAAAAGATCTTTTAGATTACGCGCCGATTACTAAGGACAACCTACATCTGGGTGGGATGAGCATCGCAGCCTTGAATGAGGCATCGATACAATATAGCGACAATACGGCCGCCAACCTGCTACTGGATGCGATCGGTGGACCAACAGCATTGACTGATTTCTTACGTTCAATTGGCGACAGTACAACCCGTTTGGACCGTAACGAACCCTCGTTAAATACTAATCTAGCCAATGATGCGAGGGATACGAGTACGCCAAATGCGATGGCCTTGACGCTACAGAAACTAGTACAAGCTAATCACCTAAGTTTGACTTCAAAAGAGCAGCTCAAAGCATGGATGTTCGGGAACACGACAGGTGATACTAGGCTGAAGGCCGGCTTTGATAAAAACTGGTTAGTTGGCGACAAGACCGGAACCGGTGCTAACGGAGCAGTCAACGATATAGCGATTGTTTATCCACGTGGTATCGCGCCTTTTGTGATTGCTGTGTTTTACACCGGATCTGACGCGAGTTCTGAGGCAAAAAATGCAGTGATCGCTGAGGTAGCCAGATTGGTTTCGGGTGCGCTCCCGCAAAAGTAGATATGCACTTCTCGTGGGCGTGATCTCGCATACAGTAGAACGATCATCCGTTTTGTTTGGATGCAGTAAACGATAGCTCAGCTAGGGACATAAGATGTTCGCGTACATCTTGCGGCCAAGTCCCAAGCTGCTTCAAGAAAGTTTCTCGATCAGCGGCGAACAGGGCTCGCGATGCTTCTTCGTAATTGGCCTGGTTGCCCGCGATACCTGCCATGAAACGATACGCACTTTCCATCGCTGCCCGCGCTTGCTGTTTGGCTTCACTTCCGCGACGCGCGTCTTCTACCAGTTTGCGTAGGGCAACGGATGCACCGCCAGGTTGTTGATTCAGCCAATCCCAGTGGCGTGGCAGCAGGGTGATTTCTCTGGGCACTACGCCTAGTTTTGGGCGGCCTCGACCACGTGCGCCATGGTCGACCTTCTCTTCATTGTTCTCTTGGCTTGATCCAGTTTCGGCCCCCATTTCTTCTGCGATCGGTAAGCGAGCCAAGATTTCGGCATCGCTACCGCGCAGATCAAGGTCGATGACATTGCTGCTTTCAGCATCGAATACTAAAACCTGTACGTTGGGATCGCGTTCATAGGCACGTTTGACTTCAAGCGCCACGGTACTAAGTGCCGCTTTGGCTAACAATTGGGAGCCATCTAGGAAAGCAATAACAGGGGAGTTGCGATGTAATGGGCGCATTTGTGTTTTTCAATCATGAGAAAGTATTGCTTGTATTTTATACGGGTAAAAATAAAAGTCAATATTACCCGTATAAAAATATAGAGTCGTGCGCAAAGATGGATGTTTATTTGATTCAGGTCTATTGATAAGTCGCGCAATTGAGCAAAAACAAGGTCGCAGCAAATTCTATTTGCAAATGCGAATAATTCTCATTTATAATCGCATCTAAGTTGATCGACGACAGTTCGCTCGGTCTAAAGATTTCCAATTTGCGATTTTTGCTAAAAGATAAGTGAGAACATGATGAACAAACCCCAAGTGATGGTGTTGCGTACTTTACCGCTACTGATTGCGATCAGCTTCCAAACCGCGCATGCACAATCAGCTGAAAAGCAAGACACTAAGTTGCCCGAAGTCCAAGTCACGAGCGATAAAGAACAAAAGTACCTCGTTAAACAAACCAGCACCGCGACCAAAACCGACACCTTGCTGCGCGATACGCCGCAAGCGATCACGGTCGTTTCGCAAGAATTGATCCGTGACCAAGCAATGCAAAGTATGGCCGATGTGATTCGCTATGTACCAGGCGTGGCGACAGCGCAGGGCGAAGGTAACCGTGATACCGCGGTGTTCCGCGGCAATAGTTCGACGGGCGACTTCTTTGTGGATGGCATTCGTGACGATGTGCAGTACTACCGCGATTTCTACAATATCGAAAGCGTAGAAGCCTTGAAGGGTTCGAATGCGATGATTTTTGGTCGTGGCGGGTCGGGTGGTGTGATTAATCGCGTGACGAAACAAGCCCAATGGACACCAATTAGCGAAGCATCCGTGACCGTCGGTTCTTGGAATAGCCGTCGCGCCACGGTTGATCTCGGGCGCGCTTTGGATCAGAACTTTGCCTTCCGTATTACCGGTATGGCTGAAGATTCCGAGAGCTATCGCAAAGGCTATCAACTCAATCGTGCTGGCATTAATCCAACGCTAGCCATTCGTGCAGGCGACAATACCAGTGTGGTCTTAGGCTATGAGCATTTCCGTGATGATCGCACTGCGGACCGAGGTGTGCCTTCGTATAAGGGTAAGCCTTTGGTGGTGGATGCCTCGACTTTCTTCGGCAATGCAGACATGAGTCCAACTTGGTCGCGCGTTGATGCCTTGACTGCATATATTGACCATGATTTCGGTAATGGTGTGAGCCTACGTAACCGTACACGCTATGCGGATTACGATAAGTTCTATCAGAATATCTTCCCAGGTGCCGTAACCAGCAACGGTCAGTCAGTTGCTATCAGTGCCTACAACAATGCCACTCAGCGTAAGAACTTATTTAATCAGACTGATTTGGTATTCGAAGCCACGACAGGCGGGATCAAACATAAATTCTTAGCAGGACTAGAGTTGGGGCAACAAAAGACGGAAAATTTCCGAAACACTGGCTATTTTCCAAGTGTCGGCACCAATGCTACCTCGATTACCGTGCCGATCTCCAATCCATATACGAACCAAGTGGTGTTCCGTCAAAGCACAACGGATGCCAATAATTATGGTGTAGTCGATACCAGCGGTATCTATGTACAAGATCAGATCGAGTGGAACGCGCAATGGCAAACAGTTGTCGGTCTGCGTCGTGATCGCTTCGCGGTCGACTTCTTGAACCGCCGGAACAACGACAAAATCAATGTAACCGATACCCCAATTTCACCACGTGTGGGTTTGGTGTTCAAACCGATCACAGATGTCTCGATCTACGGCAGCTACAGTATTGCTTATGTGCCGCGCGCTGGTGATCAGTTGTCATCTTTAACTGCGACGAACAAAGCCTTCGATCCTGAGAAGTTTAAGAACATTGAGATTGGTGCGAAATGGGATGCGATGAAGGATTTGAGTTTGAGCGCAGCAGTGTATCAACTCGATCGTAGTAATGTCGCGATTGCAGATCCAAGCGATTCCACCAAAACGATCTTAGTTGATGGTCAACGCTCGAAAGGCGTAGAACTTTCCGTCACTGGCAAGATCACCGCAGACTGGAGCATCATGGGTGGTTATGCCTACCAAGACGCCAAGATCACTAAAACACAATCGGCGACTGTGCTTGCTGGTGCGAACTTGGCGCAAGTGCCTAAACATAGTGCTTCCTTATGGAACCGCTACGAGCTCAATAACACCTGGGGTTTGGGTTTAGGTGTGGTGTATCGTGGCGAGATTTATCCATCGACTGATAATACAGTCGTGTTGCCAGCTTTTACTCGCTTCGATGCAGCCGCCTTTTACAACTTAAGTAGTCAAGTTCGCTTGCAATTGAACATTGAGAATCTGGCAGATAAAGCTTACTACGCGTCTGCCAATAGTAATAACAACGTCACGCCAGGCTCCCCACGCGCTTTGCGTTTGACAGCGAACTTCAAGTTTTAAGCTCCCCTAAGCCTAAGAACGATGTTCCCTTTGCCCCAGATCCTGTTGGACTGGGGCTTTTTGTTGTTGTGTGCAATTGATACATGCCGCTACAAAATTTCCTAGCGTCATGGGAACCAAATCCCCTAAGATGCAATCGAAGCCCAGTTCCGTGCTCGCTTCGTTATGGACAAAAAAGAAATAATAGAGCTCGGCTTGCGCGCAGCATATGCAGCAAAGCTGGCTCCCAATCATCATCTTCCGGCACTTCATAATAGGGAAAATATAATGCGCTTAATCAGTTTACTGGTGTGCTCGCTGCTCGCAGGAGCGACACTACCCGCCTTGGCAGCAGATGAAAAAGTCGATTTGGCTTTGATCAATAAGATTCGCGATGAAGGAACTAGTCGTTCCAAAGTGATGGAGACCTTGAGTGTATTGACCGATGAAATCGGACCGCGCTTAACAGGTTCCCCAGCCTTAAAGAAGGCAGGCGATTGGACTCAAAAACAGTTGACGGACTGGGGTTTGCAGAACGCGCAAGTGGAGAGCATTGCACCATTTGGCCGTAGCTGGACTTTAGAAAAAGCCAGCATGCGTATGGTGGCGCCAGGTAATTTGGAATTAGTGGCGATTCCTAAATCTTGGACACCAGGTACCGATGGTGTAAAACGCGGTAAAGCTGTGTATGCCAAGCTGGAAACAGAAGAAGATCTGGCGAAATGGAAAGGCAAACTGAACGGTGTGATTTTGTTCCGTGATGTGCCGATCGCTACGCCATTGCACATGACACCTGATGCGAAACGTTATACCGAGCAGGATTTGCATGACATCGCCAATATGGAGTTGGAATCTGGCCCAGCACGTGCACCGTTTGACGCAGCGGCTTTTGCTAAACGCCAGGCTTTTGCGAAGAAGCTCTTACCATTCTTGGTTGAAGAAAAAGTGATCGCGACAGTCAACGTCTCACGCGGTGATGACGGCACGATCTTTGTACAAGGTGGTGGCTCCTACAAAGCTGGTGAAGACACGGGTCCAGCGGCCTTTGTCATGAGCGCAGAACACTATAATCGCATCTACCGTCTGTTAGACAAGAAAAAAGACGTGACATTGGAAGTGGAAAGTGTCGTCAACTTTGGTGACGAAGATCCAGCGAATTCGATTAACGTCTTTGCTGAAATTCCTGGCACAGACAAGAAAGACGAAGTGGTGATGCTCGGCGGCCATTTAGATTCTTGGCACGCAGGCACAGGTGCCACCGACAACGCAGCGGGTGTTGCGGTGGCGATGGAAGCGGTGCGTATGTTGAAAGCGATTGGCTTCAAACCACGTCGCACGATTCGTATTGCTTTGTGGGGTGGTGAAGAGCAAGGCTTGTTAGGCTCACGTCATTTCATCAATAAATACGTCGCTTCACGCGCGGAGTCAGATGACCCAGCACAAAAAGATATTCCATCCTTCATGCGTCGTAACACCAATCCTTTGGTGTATAAACCTTTGCACGGCAAGATTTCCGCTTACTTCAATCTCGACAATGGTGGCGGCAAGATTCGCGGCATCTATGCCGAAAATAATGCAGCAGCCAAGGCTATTTTCGATACGTGGTTAGCGCCATTCCACGATTTGGGTGCGAAGACCTCAACCATGAAGAAAACGGGTAGTACCGATCACGTCAGTTTTGATGCAGTGGGCGTGCCAGGTTTCCAATTCATTCAAGAACCGATGGATTACTTCACACGTACGCATCACACCAACATTGACGTCTATGACAAAGTACAAAAAGGCGACATGATGCAAGCGTCCATGATTATGGCGAGCTTCGTTGCACATACGGCAAATCGTGACGAATTATTCCCACGTAAGCCTTTGCCACCAGAACCAGCGAAACGTTAATCTGAACTTATTGCTGAACGAAAAAATGCGGTGAGAACGACAGTTCCACCGCATTTTTTTATGGAGGTATCAGCTTAATGGAAGATATAGGATGTCATGCTAATCGAGCCCATCTCTAAGGCATTGCAAACGACCTCGGTTTGATCCTCCTCGCGTTTGGCACCGAGGATATACAACAAGGGTAGGAAATGTTCAGTCGTGGGAATCGACAATCGTGCGTCCATGCCCAGTTGATCGAACTGTACAACTTGCTCAAATTTACCAGCGATGATGGTATCGCGTATCAGTGTATCGAAGCGTTCGGCCCAATCATAGGCGCGAATGCTAGGATTGAGTTGCCGTAGGTTGTGCACCACGTTGCCACTGGCCATCAATATCACACCCTCATCACGTAAGGCCGAAAGTTGGCGACCAAGTTCGTAGTGAAATGCTGGGTCTTCATTCATGTTTAAGCTCAACTGCACCACTGGAATATGCGCCTGCGGATAAACCTTGGCTAAGACCGACCAAGTGCCATGATCTAAACCCCAAGCTTGATCTTGAACGACTCTGATGGGCGCTAATATTTGTGCGACTCGAGCAGCTAGCTCTGGGCTACCTGGGGCCGGGTACTGCATCGCGAAAAGCGCTGGCGGAAAACCACCGAAATCGTGGATAGTCTTTGGCTGCAGCATCGCGGTGACGGCGACTTGGTTGGTCATCCAATGCGCTGAGATCATTAAGATTGCTTTAGGAGCCGGAAAACGTCGTCCAATGTCCGCCCAAGCGCGTGTGTAGAGATTATCTTCAAGCGCATTCATAGGGCTACCATGGCCGAAGAAAATGGCGGGCATGCGTGGGGAAGACATAGTATCGCTCCTAATTTAATTGGCTAAGGCAAATTCCGCTGCCTTCCTTGCGTGTAGCCCGGTCGTATCAAACAGCGGCACCGTTGCATCCGCTGCGCCTACCAGTAGCGAAATCTCGGTACAGCCAAGAATAATCGCTTGCGCACCTTGTTCAACGAGCTTGGCCATAATCCGTCGGTATTCATCGCGCGAGGTATCTTCAATTTTGCCCAAGCATAGCTCTTGATAAATGATGCGATGAACGATTTCCATGTCTTCAGCATTAGGGATGATAACTTCAAGCCCATGTTGCTGCTGCAAGCGTTGTTTGTAGAAATCTTGTTCCATCGTGAAGCGTGTACCTAAGAGGCCGATGCGTCGATAAGCATGGGATTTGATTTCGTGTGCTGTAGGGTCGGCGATATGAAACAAGGGGATCTTCACCGCACCCTCTATAGCCGCCGCAACCTTGTGCATGGTGTTGGTACACAGCACAATGAAATCTGCGCCTGCTAGCTCAAGTGAGCGAGCCGCCTGTGCCAAGATTTGACCGGACCTGTCCCAATCTCCGGCACGTTGCAACGCCTCAATTTCATGAAAATCGACACTGACCAAAACAATCTTCGCTGAATGCAAGCCACCGAGTTGTTGTTTGATGCTTTGATTAATGATGCGGTAGTAAGGAATGGTCGATTCCCAACTCATGCCGCCTATCATGCCTATGGTTCTCATTTCAATTACTCTCAATTATTTCAAACGTAGCCGAGTTTTTTTAATTTCTGGAGTGCCCTCAAGCGTCTTGCTCTGTTGGATGTCGATACTGACTTCAACTTTTCTCTCGTCTTTCTTATCCCACATTACTTCGATTAGTTTTCCAGAAGGGAGCTTGCTTAGGGCAATAATATTATTTTTGTTTGTGTTGAAACTAGAAATAGTCAGCGATGCCGAATCTTGAAAGATAGCGAATTTACCGTTCGGTGAAATGCTGAAATTGGCGCATTGGCACACATGACGTTTGCCGAAATAGAGAAATTTAAAACTCTTATCGCTATGCCAGCGTCCAGCAACATTGATTTGTTTTGACTCTCGCAGATGAAAGCCGTGGCCGAGATCTTGATCCGTTTGGGTTAGCACTTGCGCCTGCGCATAAAAGCTAAAGAAGGCGCACACCGCAGTAAAGATAAGGGAGTTGCAGAGAGTTCGTCGTTTCATGGCGCAATCGAGGCTGTGTGTTTTGCCAGCACAAAGAGTCGCGATGGCCGTTGTTATGGCTTTGATTATCGCAGAAATCCACAAATCAGATTGCCATATCCCTTAACATTTTCGATGCTTCACGATTTGCCACTAACACGCTGCCATCGCGCATTTGCAATTGTAATTGTGATTGCTCATCGGTTTTCATTGACTCGACAAAATCCAGGTTCACTAAGACTGAGCGATGAATCCGCACGAAACGCGAAGGATCCAGCCGATCTGCCAATTCAGAAATACCAAGCCTAACGAGGAAAGTTTTGCCATCAACATAAATCGCTGTGTATTTCGCATCTGATTTGAGATAAGCGATTTGTTGCGTGTTAACAGGAAAAATGTGGCCGCGATCGCGCACCAATATGCGGTCTAAGCGAGCTGGCAATTGTTGGCCCACTTGCTCCAAGGCTTGCGTCAGTTGGGTTTGCCGTGGCTCCTGAGAGACAGTATGGCCAGTATGACTTTCTAATAAACGATCGACCGCGGCATCAAACCGTTCGCGGGAGAAGGGCTTCAGCAAGTAGTCTAAGGCATTTAATTCGAAGGCCGCGACCGCGTATTGATCATAGGCAGTCGTAAAGATAATTTCAGGTTGATAGTCGAGTCGTTTGATGACTTCCAAGCCAGTCATTTCTGGCATTTGGATATCCATGAACACGACTTCAGGTCGTAAGTGATTGATCTGTTCTAAAGCGCTGCGACCGTTATCAGCTTCGCCAATGAGTTTAAGCTCTGGGCGCGTGTTGACCGAATCGTGAAGCGCTTCGCGCGCGAGTGGTTCGTCTTCAGCGATAAAGGCAGTTCTGATATTCATGTTGAAGTCGATCTCATTGATAGGGAATAGACAGGCTGACCGCAAAACCAGCACCAGGTGCGGTATCAATGACAAATTTTGCTGCCTCGCCGTATTCTAATTGTAGGCGTCGCTCTATGGTGCGCACCCCCATGCCGCTGGCGTCGGTAATCTTGTTCAAATCCGCACCGGGGCCATCGTCACTGACACAGATTCTGAGGCTGTTTTCGGTATGCAGCATTTCGGTTTTGATTTTTAGTATACCGGGCTGGCTGCGCGGATTAAAAGCATGCTTAATACTATTTTCGACCAATGGCTGAATACACAATGCAGGAATACTTAAGGCGGTGGTCAAGGGATCGATATCCCATTCCACTTGTAGGCGATTCCCTAGTCGTAGTGATTCGAGATTGAGGTAGTCGCGAACGAAATCGAGCTCCTCGTCGACGGTCACGCGGTCGTCGCCGTTCTTCTCGCTTTTCAAGATATAGCGCAGCATGTCGGAGAAGCGAAATAGGGCAGCCTCGGCGGCGATCGCGTCTTTGCGCACTAGGGCGATGATGGAGTTGAGCGTATTGAACAGAAAGTGAGGATTGAGTTTGTTACGCAAGGCATTGAGTTCAGCGCTAACCAGTAACTTCTGTGCATGGCTAAAGGCCAAGTCCTGGGCACGGCGTGCTTCACTGGCACGGATACCGTGAAAGATCGAGGCGATTACCCCGTACATCATCATGCTATACAAAAAAGGCCAGATATACCAAGAGGCGCTACGTGAGGGAGGATGACCGACGAATAGCATATACATGCCAATGCTAAAGAAGTGCCAGAAGGTCGCAAAGGCAAATGCACAGCCAAAATGAATCGTGACCAAGCGCGTCGTGCTGACGTTGGCTCTTACTAAAGCAGCACTCAAAGGCCAAATGAGCGCGAGTATAAAGGTCTGAGGCAGGGTGGTAAGAACCGTTCGAAACGCCGCGCCGAACTTGAAATTGCCTTGATGGAACTCATCAAATTGTACGACGAAGGCGATCAAGATCGCATAGACGATCCACGCTAAGCTATAGATTCCCCACATCTTTCTCATGTTGATGCCCTTTTTTTTGATGCCGCTTTATATCCTCGTATTTTGTACTAAGCCGCCCGACTTGCGTGAGCCCTAGGAACGAATCGCTAGTTTGAGGGATTGAATTGAGGAATTGGTCTCAGTAAATGTGGGTATTTAGTATTGATTGAAGAGCTACTATGGTTCTTTAATTAAGATTTCCATAGGAATAAAGGCTAAGCCGTGCATGATTTGCTTTTCTGACGTCGGTGTGAAGCCAAAATGGCGGTACATCTGTTCTGCATAGCTGGAAGAGTTGACGGTGAAGCGCGTGATGGGTCCATGTTGTTGCGCATGATCGCGTAAATGTTCCCACAGGACTCGCCCATAACCTTTGCCGTGAAATTCCGACGCCACAAACACATGATAGACATGGCTCGTATCTCGTAAGGCTGCGACACCCATGAGTTGATTGTCTACTGTAGCGACGAAATAGGCGAAATTCGGCGAACGAATATAGCTTTCGATTGATTCGCGAGAAATCGATGCAAAGAATTGTTCAGCACCTTTGCCATCGGGCTCGATGGTGCAATAGGGGGCCAAGCGATGGATTAAATCACTAATCGCACTCGCATCTTCAGGTTGGGCGGGACGGATTTCAATCATAAAGTTGATGCTTGGGCAGAGAGTGCATGCAAACAAGCCAGTGCTTGTTGCGCTTTTTCATATGGCACAAAAACATGGTCATGATACGCAGCAGCGACGACATTACAACTAATACCTTGCGCACCTAATGCCGATGAGAAGGCAGCAGTGAAACCTACCGCCTCGAGATCCGAGTGGACCGATAGACTAATCCATGCACAACGAAATAAGACCTCGAAACCGTGTTCTATTGCCACTGCCTCGGACAAGATCAGCGTAATCCCTTCGTGCTCGCGGAACAGGCCGAGGTAAGGCAAAGCTCGTGTGTCGGTGTTGTGTGGCACGCTAACATAAGCATAGACGCCATCTTCCATGACCGCTTTCATCGAGCTGAGTAATTGCGGCAAATGGGAGATAGCGTTCTTGCTCATGTGGGGCCTTAGTTTAGGTTGGAGGTCTAATCTGTTTCCAATTTCTGGAAAGGGAACATCTGCTGCTTCACAAAGCCATCGGGCATGTAGTCGCCTTGTACGCCGTACTTCTCAGGGAAACCGTCTTGACCACGCACTGCTGTGCCAAACAGGTAATCGAGGAAGGCAAAGTGGGCTGCATAGTTTTTGTCGATTGCGGCGTCATCGGAAGAGTGGTGCCAATGATGAAAGTCGGGTGTGACGATCACATATTTCAATGGACCCCAATTCAGATGCACGTTCGCATGGTTGAACACCGCTTGGAAGCCAACCACGATAATGTACACATCCATCACTTGTTTACTAAATCCCATGACGAAAAGGGCGCCTAGGACTAAGACACGAGTGACGACTAATTCCAGCATATGTTGACGCGAGCCAGCGAGCCAGTCCATTGTTTTTGTCGAATGATGCACAGCGTGGAAGCGCCATAAGAACGGAATTTCGTGGTAAGCGCGATGTGCCCAATACTGGGTGAGATCAGCGACCAATATGCAAAGTAATAACTGCGGCAAGAACCAAATATTTTGCACCGCGTTTTGTACCGTATCGCTAGCCAGCCAACCAAATAAGCGATGAATCAAGAAATTCACCGTCAACAAAATCAAGCCGACGATGAAGTGATTCACCGCGAAGTGGATCAAATCGGTTTGCCATTCGTGGCGAAACAGCGTCTGCCCTTTGTACAGCGGGAACAGTTTTTCGATGGCGACAAAGATTAAAGTGGAACCGAGCAAGTCCAAAATAAACCAGTCAAGACCAATGTAGGGTGTGTGATCAGGAAAGTCATTGACCGGCACATGCGAGCCACCACCAAGCCAACATAGCGCAATCAACACAGCGGCAATGCTATGCACACCACGATGCCGGCCGAGTATCAAGTTCACCAAGCTTAAGGTGCCGGAAATCACCATCGCCGTAAACAGGATATGGCGTATGGTGTCGACTGAATATACCTTACGTAATTCGGGCGTGGTTAAGTACTGCGGGTAATGAAACGCCAGTACGCCGAGTGCACACAAGATCGCCAGCGACAATGAAACGACAGCACTCAGCATGTAAAACGAGTTGAGTGAGCCACTTTGCTTTAAAAGACTCGCGGTTTCACTAACGGCTTCTTTTGCGGCTGTTGGTGCAATCGCTTTTGCGACACGTATTGATTTACGAAATTTTTTCTTGCT
>CANHZI010000093.1 GCA_947464955.1 Oxalobacteraceae bacterium | reverse complement strand
TTTGCAAGCTCAAGGTATCACTAGCTACTTAGTAGAAGTGGGTGGAGAATTGCGCGGCTTGGGCATCAAACCTGATCAACAACCGTGGTGGGTAGAACTCGAAGACCCTACACAACTACAGAGTAAGGAAGCGATAGATCATGCGCCACCGATCATCGCTTTGCACGGTTTATCGGTTGCCACTTCAGGCGACTACAATCGCTATGTGGAATTTCAAGGGCAACGCTATTCGCATACGATAGACCCTCGCACAGGTTATCCAGTGACACATCAAGTCTGTTCCGTCACTGTGATTCACCCGGAATGCATGATTGCCGATGCCCTCGCTACCGCCATCAACGTACTAGGGCTTGAGCAAGGTATGGCTTACGCAAAACAACTACAGGTGGCTGCAAGAATCATCGTGCGAGAAGAGACTGGTTTGCGGGAGCATCTGAGTCCTGCCATGCTCGCCATGATGGATGACGACGACTAAATCTCGACATGTAGGCCACTTTTTTTGTACTGATCACACTATTTTTTACTAACGTCTTTCATGCACGCGAACTCACATCCATCGGGTCTAGGTCTCATCAAACTTCAATGCTTCATCGCATTAATGTTGTCGATGATATGTTTGTTCGCGCCTGTATCTTCGTTTTTTAATGCAGCGACACTGCGCACTCTCAGTGCAGTGACTCTCTGCGCCAGCTATTATTTCTTTACGCGATGGATGCTCATTAGTCATCGTGCCAAACAAACTAAGAAAGTAAAACTGAGCGATCAAGCAAGCTCTCCAACTACCGATCAGAGCGAAGGTGCAGACTATTTAGTGGTATTTGCTAGCCAAACTGGGTATGCCGAACAATTAGCACAGCAAACCTATACGAGCCTGCAGCAAGCCGGGGCGCGCGCTGAGCTGATCGATATCGCAGAACTTCAGATGTCCGATCTCGCTACACACAAACATGTGTTATTTATCGTGAGCACCACAGGCGAAGGCGACGCACCCGACAGTGCAGCTGGCTTTTTGGGGCAACTCAACGATCAACCGTCGACGCTAACATCACTACAATACGCCATCTTGGCTTTAGGTGATCGTCACTACAAAGCCTTTTGCGCATTCGGTCACCAACTGGATCAAACGCTCCACAAACAAGGTGCTCAACGTTTGTACGATTCGCTGGAAGTCGACAATGGTGATGAAGCAGCGCTGCGTCATTGGCAACAGCAACTCGGACAACTCACTGGCAACACCAGTCTACCCGATTGGCACCCAGCACAATATGAGAATTGGCGCTTGGTCGAACGACGCCTACTCAATGAAGGAAGTGCAGGAAACGCGGTTTACCTCATACGCCTACAGCCACCATCACAGACAAATTCCAGTAGTTGGCAAGCCGGCGATATTCTTGAAATCTCACCGCGTCGCCCGCACGACGACACAGCATGGCCGCATCGCGAATACTCCATCGCTTCCATCATGCAAGATGGCGTGGTCGAACTCGTCGTGCGCCAAGCCTTTCAAGCCGATGGCAGCCCTGGTTTGGGCTCAGGCTGGCTCAATCTGTACGCTGAACTCGGCGCCCCTATTGCTGCCCGCTTACGCAGCAATCGCAGCTTCCATGGGCCGCAAGCGGGTACGCCAATGATCTTAATTGGCAATGGCACTGGTATTGCTGGCTTGCGTGCGCATCTCAAACAACGCCAACAACATCATCAAGATCAAAACTGGTTGATATTCGGTGAGCGCCATCGCGCCACGGACTTCCTCTTTGAAAACGAGATAACAGCATGGCAAACCCAAGGCCTACTACAACGGGTGGACCTCGCCTTCTCGCGCGATCAAGAACAACGCCTGTATGTACAACATCAATTAACAGCCGCTGCCACCGAAGTACAAAGCTGGATTGACCGGGGCGCGGCCATCTATGTCTGCGGCAGCTTACAGGGCATGGCAGCAGAAGTGGATGCCAGCTTGCGCGACATCCTCGGCGATATGAGTGTGGAACAATTGCGGGAGCAAGGTTTGTATCGACGCGATGTGTATTAGGTCTTGTCGTCTAATATCTCCCAGCGGGAAGGCCCCATTTCTCCGATTCAATCTGCTAAATTAGCATTTAGCGAATACCATTAACCAGAAGAAATTCCCTGAACGGTAGCGTTTTTTGTTACGATGCCTGCTTCTTATTGAAGGCCTTTGTATGCAACGCGAAAAACTCTTTTTTAGTACGATTTACCTCGTTATTTCTTTATTTGCTAGCTTAGCGAGTATCCCTCTTTTGTTTGTTGTGATTCCAGATCCACGTCTCGCCGCGCAGATTGGTATCGGCGTCTTTATCGCCTTCCCTGTCGTCAGCTTGACCTTACTTTGGCAAACACAATTTGCTTCGGTCTATTTACTGCGTCGTGTAAGCTTCTTATTGTGGGGCGCCTTGATCACCTTATTAGGGATTGGCAATACGGCCTTACCCAAAAGCGCGCAAAGCCCCTACGGCAATCTCATTATTTTCGGCCTAGCCTTAATCGCCATGAGCATGTATGTGCGCCGTAAGGAACTTTCTCGCTTAGCCAAAGCTCAAAGCCAAGATACGAAGTAATACTAAAAAATAAACCGAGTAAAAAACTCACATAAGGGAGACAACAATATGAAACGCGGCCTCGAACTCTATGCCAATCGTGAAGAACACCATCGTCGCACCTGGACATTTCCCGCGATTGTCCTCATTCTCGTTTTCTTCATCTTAGGTGAACTTATTGCCTACTCCGGGCTTTCAATACCTGGTGTGCGCGATATCGTGCCTAAAGGTTCCTGGCAATCCACGGCTTACCAAATGTTCTTTGGCTTTGGACTTGGCGCCTTGCTCTGTTTCGCCTGGGTTCGTTTTTTTGAAAGACGTGGATTAAATACGATAGGCTTTAGCGCTGGCGGAATGCGCTTATATGGCAAAGGTTTATTGCTTGGCTTTGGTTTTATCTCTGCCGTTGTTGCAAGTATCTACTTACTCGGCGGCTACCAAGTCGAAGCAACTGGCATCGGCCAGCACTTCAGTCTAGGTGCACTCATGGCACTCGTCTTCTTGTTTATCGGCTTTATGGTGCAAGGTGCGACTGAGGAAATCTTTATGCGTGGCTGGCTGTTTCAATTACTCACATCGCGTTACGGTATCGTCGTCGGTATCATCGGTAATATGCTGATGTTCTCCGCTCTGCATGCGGGCAACATCACTTTTTCCACTGAATTATTGATTGGTCTATTCAATATTGTGCTGGTCGCCATCATGCTCAGTTTCTATGCGTTAAAAGAAGGTACGCTGTGGGGCGTATGCGCATGGCATAGTGCCTGGAACTGGTTACTCGGCGTTGGCTTTGGTCTCGAGGTCAGTGGCCAGTCTTTAAAAGTTGTTCCTCTCTTTATTGATCTCAAAAACACTGACAATACCCCGGTCTGGCTCAATGGTGGCGCCTTTGGTCCAGAAGCGAGTGTAGTGACATCAGTAATTCTGTTGATCGGCATTTTCTACTTCGGGTCGCGCAAGAGTCATGGCAAGGTGTTTAGTGTGCCTGGTGAATTGGCTGTGGATATCAAACCTGCTTAAAAGAGATGAGAAATGTAGTCACAAGCTTTCTCTGCTCCGGCATTGCCATTGCTTGTGGCCTTGGCGTTTTCTTCGCGATTTTTTCCGCACCCACTTTGCTTGGCAAATCAGATCTCATGTTAGCTTGGGGCTGGGTTGGCTGGATACCAGGCATACTCGCAGGATATTTTGTCGGCAAGCTGGCTTACAAGATTTCCTATGAGCGTTTGCAATAGGATACTTCTCACAATAAACGAGGAAAGATGAACAGTATGAACAAAATTCTCAAACGCACAGCACTAGCGACATGTTTAGGAATCCTCAGCACTGGCATGTTGCCGTCACCTTGTTTCGCCAACGACGGACAATGGCGCAGCCTCGATCCGGCGAACACCTTGGTCATTGATACCAGCAAAGGTCGCATGATGATTGAAATGCGTCCCGAGATGGCCCCAAAAGCGGTGGAGCGCATCAAACTCCTCACACGTGAAAAGACCTACGACGGTTTGCAGTTTCATCGCGTGATCGCCAAATTTGTGGCCCAAACTGGCAACCCCAATAATAAAGATGGCGGTGGCACGAGCTACCCTAACCTGACACCGGAAATGGTGTTCCGTTTGCCGTATCAGACCTTCTCTCAGTTCGCCCAAAATAGCAGCGATGCCAGTGCTGGTTTTATCGGTAGCGTGCCTTTTCAGGCATTACCTGTGACCGAAGCAATACAAAAATCGAACGGTGTGCTGCGCAGCTGGGGTGCGCATTGTACAGGTGTGGCTGGCATGGGACGTAATGAGCCGCGTGATTCTGCCAATAGCGAACTGTATTTCATGCTCGATGCTTCACGTCGACTTGATCGTGATTACACCGTGTTTGGTCGTATCGTCATCGGCCTTGATGTCTTACTCAGCATCCAGCATGGCGAACCACCCGCAAACCCTGACATCATGAAGAGCGTTCGTATTTTGACAGATCTTCCAGAAAAGGAACGCCCTCAAGTATTGGTCGCCTCGGATGCCACGATGCGCCAACTCATCGACCAAACACGCCAGAAAAAAGGCGCGGACTTCAGTGTCTGTGATGTCGAGATTCCGGCCAAGCTAGTCAACCCGAAATAAGCAGGATCTCAGTTGTAAGAACGCCGCAGGCACAGAGAGCTTCGACATTATTGAGTTAAGATGAAGCTCTCTACCCATCATGGGTACCTACAGCATTGTGACCGGGCTTATGCAACAGCAAATTTCATCTCGTTCCATCTGGCAAAGCTATGCCAGCATCATCTTACTTTTGGCTGGCATCACATTCGGCAGCTTAGTCGGCTTCGTTTACGGCAAACAGGTCGAGGGTTTCAAATTCGTCGGGGACATCTTCCTCAACCTGCTGTTCACGGCCATCATTCCCCTCGTATTTTTTACGATCGCGTCATCGATCGCCAATCTACAAAAGACCGAACGACTAGGAAAATTATTCGGCATCGTCGCGGGTGTGTTTCTAATGACCGTCATCATTTCTGGTTTGGTCATGTTAGTCGTAATGTGGTGCTTTCCGATCGCACAAGATAACTCCCTACGGGCGATGGCGAGCCAAGCGCTGATCGACAACCCAGCCTCTGCCCTGCACAGTGGCGGCACCAGCCTCACTCAGGTGCTCACCGTCAACGATTTCTTCGAACTGATGGCACGCAAGAATATGCTGGCCTTAATTTTGATTTCATTGATGGTAGGTTTCGCGACCTTACGTGCCGGTGAAAAAGGACGTCCGTTTGCGCAGTTTTTGGAATCGGCGAATGAGGTCATGAAGCAACTGTTGGAAATGATCATGAAGACGGCGCCTTTAGGATTGGGCGCTTATTTTGCCTATCAAGTGGGTGTCTTTGGACCGCAGTTATTGGGCGTCTACGTGCAGCCCTTAGCCTTATATTATTTGACTTGTACCGTTTACTTCATCGTATTTTTTAGCTTGTATGCTTATATGGCGGCAGGCAAATTAGGCCTCAATTTATTTTGGCGTAATAACCTCACACCCGTATTAACGGCAGTAGGCACGTGCAGCAGTATCGCCACGATTCCAGCAAACTTATTGGCCGCCGAAAAGCTGCACATTCCAGTGCACGTACGCAATATCGTCATTCCACTCGGCGCGCCTATACACAAAGATGGATCTAGCATGTCATCGATCATCAAACTCGCCTTATTGTTCGCGATGTTTGGTAAAGACTTGTCGGCACCGAGTTTATTCCTAGCGATCATGGGCATTACCGTCATCGTCTCTATCGTGGAAGGTGGTATTCCCAACGGTGGCTATATTGGCGAAGTATTTGCGATTACGGCTTTCGGCTTTCCTATGGAACAGGCCTTGCCAGTGGCGATGGTGATAGGCACTTTAGTCGACCCTATCGCCACTCTACTCAATGCGAATGGGGATCTGGTATCTTCCATGTTAGTGACGCGCATTACTGAAGGTAAAGACTGGTTACAGAAAGCGATGAAGGCCTCGACCTGATCCATCAAATTAAGGACAAACAAGAAAGCCGTGGATCACTCCACGGCTTTCTTGTTTGTCGAAAGCTATTTACTCGTATCGCAGGGCATCGATAGGATCGAGCTTTGCTGCTTTACTTGCGGGCATCACACCAAACACGATACCGACCCCCGCCGAGAATACGAAGGACAGCACCACCGCCCACCATGGCACCACGGCATCGGGGAAGTCAGGAATCATTTTTGAAATCCCAAATCCTAAGGCATATCCCAAGATCAGACCAATCAAGCCACCCAAAACCGAGAGCGTGACCGCCTCAATTAAAAACTGCATCATGATGTCGCGACTGCGCGCGCCAATCGCTTTACAGATACCGATTTCACGTGTGCGCTCAGTCACTGAGACCAGCATAATGTTCATAATGCCGATACCACCGACGAGCAAAGCGATACTGACGATACCACCCATCACCAAAGTAACCGTCGAAGTAATATTGTCCAAGCTTTTTGCCAATTGATCCGACGATTCCATATCGAAATCATCGGGTGCATCGGGCTCCAATTTATGCGAGGCACGCATCACCGCACGAATACGTGGCTTCACTTCTTCGAGCTTAGAGATGTCTTTGAGTGACACGGTGAACTGCATGTTGCGCAACTTTTGATTATTACCAATGATGCTGCGTCCAGTGCGGAAAGGCACGATCACATAGTCATCCTGTGACATACCAAACAACTCACCACGTTTCTCCATCACGCCGATAATCTTAAACCACTCATTGCTAAAGCTGATGTACTGGCCGATTGGGTTTTCAGGCAAATGCAAGGTCTCGATCAACTTCGGGCCGATGACTGCAACGCGGCGCGCACTCGCTTCATCCGACTCACTCAAGAAACGCCCCATGGTCGCAAAGCGCTGCTGCACCTCTTGATAGGTTGGCGTGGTAGCCATAATGCGCGCAGACGTTTCAGTACTGCCATAACGCACAGTCGGCGACGACAATAAGAAGATAGGGCTAACATCACTAATTTCATCGACGCGTGAACGCAGTTGTTGAATGTCTTCGTAGCGCAATTCATTGAATTTCCCACGCATCACATCCTTCATCGTGTTATGCGCGGTGATGGTCAGAGAGTTACCGCCCAAACCCTCAAACTGCTTGGTCACACTCTTCGATAAACCCTGGATCAAAGAAATCACGGTAATGACAGAGGCCACACCGATGATAATCCCGAGCGAGGTTAAGAAACTACGCATACGATGTGCACGAATCGAGTTCAGCGCCGAGCGTATACTTTCGATTAAGAGGAACATCTTATTCTCCCGGCGTATTACGAACATCGCTGAGCACACGACCGTCATGCAAACGCACGATACGATGGCATTGCTCAGCAATTTCAGGTTCATGCGTGACCATCACCACGGTTTGCCCATTGCGATGTAATTCTTTGATCAGCGACAGAATTTCCAAGCTCGTCGATGAGTCAAGATTACCAGTTGGTTCATCGGCCAACAAAATCGCTGGCTTCCCGACCAAGGCACGCGCAATCGCCACACGCTGACGTTGACCACCTGAAAGTTCATTCGGACGGTGATGCATACGTGATCCCAAACCGACATGCTCTAAGGCTTCTGCCGCCATACGATTGCGCTCTTTATGCCCGATGCCACGATAGATCAAAGGCTGAGCGACATTATCCAAAGCCGTCGCACGAGGCAACAAATGGAAGCTCTGAAAAATAAAGCCGATCTCGGCATTACGAACCAAGGCCAGTTCATCACTATCCATGGTGGCAACGTCGCGACCATTGAGCTTGTAGGTCCCAGAACTTGGTCGATCGAGACAACCAACGATATTCATCATGGTCGATTTGCCCGAACCCGATGCGCCAATGAAGGCGACGAACTCGTTCTTATCAATGTGCAGATCAACACCGCGCAAAGCATGCACGGTTTGATCACCCATTTGATATTTCTTTTCGATACCCGATAGCGTAATCACGGTTTTTTTCCATCCGTTTTGGTTTCAGTCGCCTTGCTCTCTTTCGCAGCAGCTTTATCGGCTGGCTTGAGTTCTTTAACTGCATCGCCATCCCGTAAAGAACGTAGCACGCGCGCTGGGCCAACCACGACTTTTTCACCTTCGTCTACACCAGATAAAACCTCTTGATTATTATCATCGGCAATACCGACTTTTACTTGCTTCTTGCGTGCTACGCCGTCACGCACCGTGAAGACAACACCCGCACCTTTCACACTTTCTTTGCTATCTTTGTCTTTGTTATCGAGCTTCATGCTGTCACCGGTCAAGATCGCTTGAATCGGCAATACAGGGCGCTGACTGCCACCACCAGTAGCGATCTCAACACGGCATGTCATTCCAGTGCGAATCGCCAATTGCGTCTCTTTCAAACTCAATTTCACGACATAGCTCTTGCCTTGTGAAGCGCCAGCCAAAGCGGCTTTCGGGGCCATCGACACTTCCTCCACCACACCAATCACTGGCTGATCTTCAAATGCGGCTGGGAACACTTTAGCCTTTTGTCCAACCGCCACTTTCGCAACGTCGGCTTCATCGACATTGACTTCGGCCATGATGCTACCAACGTCAGCAATCGTCATCAGGGAAGAACCCGCCATGCCAGTCGCGCTTGCCACCGCAGTTTCACCAATCTTGATTTGTACCGCAGTGACCGTGCCACTAATCGGTGCACGCACTTCGGTTTTATCTAAGCGCTTCAATGCTTGATCTAAAGCTGCACTCGCCTGCTGCATACTTTCACGTGCAGCATGCAGATCGACTTTCGCGACATTGTATTGATGCAGCGCGTCTTCATATTTACTGGTGTCGATAAACTTCGCTTCTGCCAAACGTTGGCTACGATCAGAGTTCACTTTCTGACGATCGACATTCAACTGCGCACGCTCGATATTGACTTGCGCACTACGCACAATCGCGCGTTGTTGGGTGACCTCAGCACGAATCAAAGTAGGATCGAGACGCAACAAGACTTGACCTGCTGTGATTTTGTCGCCTTCTTTGACCAAGACCTCAGATACCTTACCGATAACCTCACTCGATAACTGCACCTGCTGGCGGAAGACAAAATTACCTGAAGCGAGAATCGATGGTTGAATCTCTTTCTTCGAGACCGAGGTCAATTCCACTTCCAATTTAGGCTTACTACCACTAAATTTGACAGCCACCGGCACTGCAATCACGGCCACGACCGCCACGATGCCGATCAGTTTATTTTTTTTCATAATCACTATCGCTCTTGAGGTTTATAGATTAACTCGAAACTGCTGTTTTCAAAGCCATACCGCCGTACATAAACACATAGGGTAAAGCAGCTGCGATTGCACAGGCGCGAACACTTGCCTCGGTCCACACTCTCATCCCAACAAACGAGAGGAAGGCGGTCCAGATGTATGGCAGACTCAAGCTGTTCAATAAATTCGCCCATGGTGATGTCACTGGCGCTTGCACAAACAAGTAATTCACCGACAGCATGTTCAAATCTTCCATGCCAATCTGACCGTTGCCAGTTGCCACCTGCAATGCCATCAAAGGAAAGCCAAGCAAACTCGGAACGCTAAGCCAAATTGAGAAATGAAACCATTTGCTGTAGCTAATACTACTCCCCATTACTTTAGAAGCGATGAAATAGTAAAGAGCGAACAAAGCAAAGATAATCGGAGTAGCAAATATGACACCCCCGAGTGTGGAATACATCATCGTATTACGCGTCATAATTTGCGCCATCGCTTCACGTGCTTCTGGTTTGAGATCGGGCTGTGCACTGAGCATACGATCAAGCATCCAAGGAAAATCGACAGTCGAGAAATACCAATAAAAAATTGCTAGGCTACCCAGTATTGTGATCGCCAATACCAACCATGATGCTGGTTTTTCCTTGAGAGAAGTGAAGGCAGCCTTCGGTTCGTAGAATAATTGAATGAGATTCGCTACTTGACTATTTGCCATGATGTTTACCCTGCCTTTAATTTTTTGACTCTAACCTAGCGGCCAGAATAATTATTTTTATTTCAATAAAACCAACATTCTAATGCGTTGATCTCGCCTTTGCCAAATCATTTATAACCGAACAATACCTGCAGTGACTCGATGACCTATTTGCTAAAAATCTACTAACGGCATTCAAGCTCTGCTGCACAGTGTACGTTCGTTTGAGTAAAGTGCGAAAAGCATGCGATGAACACATGAAAAAATGGGATGAAATCCGGAGAGCATGGATGAAATACGGCTGTTCAACTTTGCTTCTAACCCACCCCAAAAAAAAAGCGCCTCGCAGATTGTCATCTGCGAGGCGCTCTCATACCGCGAAAACATTGTGCTACGAGGCTTTAGTCATCCGCATCAAGCTGTAGTTTGATCACTCCGGTACTAGGTGTTGAGCATGGCTCTTCATCGAAGGCAATATCTCCATTCGGAACCGCCTCACCCGTTAGTTTCAAATCACGGAAGTTGAACAGATCTTTGTCCATCAAGTGTGATGGCACGACAGTTGATAAGGCTGAGAAAATATTATCGACACGACCCGGGTGTTGCTTATCCCATTCACGCATCAATTGCTTCACGTGTTTGCGTTGGAGATTTTCTTGCGAGCCGCACAGATTGCAAGGAATGATAGGGAAATCTTTGACCTTGGCATAGCGTTCGGTATCGGCTTCCTTCACATAGGCAAGCGGACGAATCACAATATGGCGCCCATCATCTGACTGCAATTTCGCTGGCATGCCTTTCAACTTCCCACCAAAGAACATATTCAAGAAGAAGGTCTCCATGATGTCATCACGGTGATGGCCTAAGGCGATCTTGGTTGCACCGAGTTCATCGGCAACACGATACAAAATCCCGCGGCGCAAACGTGAACACAAGGAACACGTGGTCTTACCCTCTGGCACCAGTTTCTTGACGATGCTATAGGTATCTTGGTTTTCGATATGATACGGAATACCGAGTTTATCGAGATAAGCTGGCAAGACTTCTTCCGGGAAACCAGGTTGCTTTTGATCGAGATTAACCGCAACGATGTCGAAATTAATCGGTGCGCGTTGGCGCAGCGTCATCAAGATGTCGAGTAAGGCGTAGCTATCTTTACCGCCTGACAAACACACCATCACTTTATCGCCATCTTCAATCATGTTGAAGTCACCGATCGCCTGCCCCACTAAACGACACAAACGTTTGTGCAGCTTATTATTTTCGTAGGCGATCTTTTCCGCCGACTTGGTCGTTACCGGTTTGTTTTGTTCACCGGACACCGGCATAGAAATTACTTGCATACTGACACTCACACTTCCGACTTAATTTGAAACACTTCAACACCCACACCTTCGCAATCTGGGTAGACATCCGGCTTCATCGTAGAAACACGAACGGCACGCACACGAGGATGTGCCAACATGATTTTGGCGACGTCATCGCACAAGGTTTCTTGTAAATGCACATGACCTTGCGCCACACGAGCAGCAATCGTTCCGCGCATGAAATCGTAATCTACAACTTCATCTAATTGATCATCTTTAGGCGTCGACAAAGCGAGTGGGATGTAGAGATCGACATTGATCAATACACGTTGTTCACCCTTCTTTTCAAATTCATGCACGCCGATATTGATCGAGACTTCGTAGTTACGTAGGAACAAACGACGGCAATCGGCTAATTGTGGGTGATGGAGTATGGATAACATAAATAATTCGCTTTAAAAAACTACCTAAAAATGGGAGCTTGTTGACACAAGCCAAAAATTTCAACATCTCAATATTGAGACTTCATTGTGGAGACCTCAGCGCCACCGTGCGCGCTCTCTATTCTTTGCCCTTTGCAATAAACATGACATCACGTTGGGTAGGGATTAAATGCTGCCCACCATCGACCAGAATTGTCGTGCCAGTAATTGCCTTCGCTGCGGCGACATAGACAACGGCTTGCGCAATATCTTCTGGCGTACTCGATCGACCAAGTGGTGTCAATTGATGAGCTGCTTTGAAATCACTTTCGCTCTGATCGCCTGACATCATCGACAACCCTGGTGCAATTCCAACCACACGCACTAAGGGCGCGAGTGCCTGCGCTAATGTCACTGTGGCGTTTTGCAAGGCCGCTTTCGATAAAGTGTATGACAAATAGTCCGGATTTAAATTGAATAACTTCTGATCCAAAATATTAATCACACTCGCATTTCCCGCTTTCACTTGGGCAGCATGCAATGCCTGTGCCAATAATATCGGTGCCATGACATTGGCATGCATATGCCTATCGAGACAGGCACCACTAAAATCAAATGCAGTATCCGCTTCAAACAAAGACGCATTGTTCACGACACAATCGATTCGTCCCCAATGAGCAACTACTTGCGGCACGATCGCTCTAACTTGCGCCTCATCACCGAGTTCGGCTTGCACAGCGATCGCACGACGACCAATACGAATGATCTCATTGACGACTTGCAATGCTTCTTCTTGAGATCGACCATAATGGACCGCGACATCCCAACCTTGGCGCGCCATCGTCAGCGCGATTTCTCGTCCAATTCGTTTGGCTGCCCCTGTGATTAAGACCACAGGTATTGCACTTACTTCAGTCATATCATCCTTGCCTCAGCATCGATGGGTCAATCCTCAAACCAAGAGTGTGACCGAATCTCGGCTTCAATTTAATCATTCAAAGTTTGCTGGCTGCGTCTACGCACAATACCAGCAATCATCAACCCTGGTACCGTCCTGAAAAGTGAAATAGTTTTCACCAAATTCGCTCACAAGCACAATATTTAATACAATGCAGGAATGCAAAAACTAATTCCACGCCCCCACCAACCACTCGTGCTTCCTGTGCCATCCGAAGAGGCATTAGACGCATCGCTGCAATTACAAAAGATCATCGCCAACGAAATCAAAACTTCGGGTGGCATCATCTCTTTCTCGCGCTATATGGAAATGGCGCTGTACACACCAGGTCTTGGTTACTATAGCGGCGGCTCCACGAAACTCGGCCCTGACGGCGATTTCACGACCGCACCCGAGATGACGTCCATGTTCGGCGCCTGTTTAGCGCAGCTCGCGGGCAAACTCCTACCGCAAACATCGGGCGACTGCATGGAGTTTGGCGCTGGTTCAGGCAAGCTCGCTTTCGACATCCTGACAGAATGCCAAGGTGCGGGAATTCCAATCAACCGCTATTTTATCGTGGAATTGTCCGGCGAACTCAGGGCCCGTCAAGAACAACGCCTAAAAGATTTCCCACAAGTTATTTGGTTGTCAGAGATGCCAGATGCTTTTAGTGGTCTCGTCATAGGTAATGAAGTCCTTGATGCGATGCCTGTCGATCTCGTAATCAAAACATCAGAGGGATGGACTAGACTGGGTGTAACTGGCGATAAGGGCGCGCAATCAGGCTTTCAACTCTGCAGCATGCAAGATGAAACCGATTCGATCACCCATTTGATTGAACAGATCCCCGATGCAGAACAACTGCCAGAGGGGTACATTAGCGAAGTTCACTCTATCGCCGTTGGTTTTATGCGCTGTATCGCTACCATGTTATTAGCGGGTCAAAAAGTATCGGGTCAAGGAAGTTTGAGTCTTTGGTTTGATTATGGTTTTCCCGCACATGAGTACTATATGGAGCAACGCGACAAAGGTAGCCTAATGTGCCATTACCGCCATCATGCACATCCCGATCCATTTTATTACCCCGGCCTGCAAGATATTACGGCCCATGTCGACTTTACCGCCATGGCCAAGGCTGGCATTCATGCGGGTCTAGACCTCGTGCATTACAGTAGCCAAGCGGGCTTTTTGTTGGAAGCAGGCTTAACCAGCATTTTAAGTCGCATTGATGTCGATGACAGTAAACATTATCTCCCCGCTGCCAATGCCCTGCAGAAGCTCATTTCACCAGCAGAGATGGGGGAATTATTTAAAGTGTTAGTATTGGGTTGTGGAATAGAATTGCCAGCGAATTTTGCACACCATGATCGCTGTCATCGTCTATAAGGCCTGAAGCGGTTCAATTGGAGAATGATCTAACTTTTTTGTGTCACAGACGCAAAAATAAAGACTGCCCGAAAGTGCTCATCTATTTTGTAATCTCGCATCTATAAATAAGGCTATTATGATTCGTTGGGTTTTCGTCATTTTTGTTGTCTTGGTGGTGTTTGCCAATCTATTACCGTGGTTGCAGAAATTGGGAATCGGTAAATTGCCGGGAGATCTTCGCTTTCGGCTTTTTGGTCGTATCTACACTATTCCGTTCGCCTCAACGATTTTACTTAGCCTCGGCGCGCTCTTACTCGCGAAATTTCTCTAATTAACTGTCACCATTGACCATCATAAGCGGCATAAACATGCTGAGAAATTAATTTTTTTCTACGCATCTTGATATTCCGTCGCATTCCAGCGACGTTGTTCATTTTGCTTTGCCATTAATTGCCATACAGCTACATTTATCGCATGGAATCGGTTAAAGTTTTAGCATAGACTAACCGTCATATCTGAAATAGAAAGACAAATTACGCTAGACTCCTCAGGCTCAGGTGTAATTTGCGAAAAAACATGGATTCGATACTGGCAGCAGAACTTCGAATTCGAGACAGCGGATTTATTTCGAATAAAAGGTTTACATGAGCAATTTAGGTGAAATTCGTGCCTTGTTGGTTGAGCCCCATGCCGGAATGCGTGTGAGCTTGCACAATATGCTGAATCTTTGCGGCATCAACAAAATTGAACATGCACTGACTGCAGGCACCGCACTGCGTGCCATACAGAACAAAGTATTCGATCTTGTCTTGTGCGAGTATGACCTTGGTGTTGGCCAAGATGGCCAACAACTGCTCGAAGACGTTCGCCACCACAAGCTCACACCGCTCTCGACGATTTTCATCATGGTCACAGCTGAGCGTGCCTATGCAAAAGTTGTCAGTGCTGCAGAACTTGCCCCATCCGATTACTTGCTCAAACCATTCACTGCCGACATGCTCTTAGAGCGTGTTCTAAAAGCCATCGAAAAGCGTAAGGCCTTTGTCGAGGTCCATACTCTAATGGAACAAGGCTTCGTGCGTGAGTCTATCGAGGCATGCATCAGTGGCGAGCGTGTTCATCCTAAATATGCAATTGACTTCATGCGCCTTCGTGCCGAATTACATGTCATTCTTGGCGAAGCGGCAGAAGCAGAAGCGCTCTATCAAACGCTGTACGAAATGAAGGCCGTTGCTTGGGCCCGCCTAGGTTTAGCCAAAACCTTGTTTATGCAAGGACGTTATCAAGAGGCAGAAGATATCCTCACTAACCTCGTTAACGAAAATAATAAGTACATGGACGCCTATGATTGGCTAGCCAAAACACATGAAGCGATTGGCGCATTGCCTCAAGCTAAGACGGTACTCGATATCGCCGTTGCCGTTTCGCCTCATGGTGTTCGCCGTTTACGAAAACTCGGTGCACTTGCCTTAGAAACAGGCGATATTGAAACCGCCGAAACAGTGCTCAAGAAAGTCGTCAGCAAAGCGAAGTTTTCTGAATTCCGAGATCCAGAAGATCACGTGAAATTAGTCAATGCATTGGTCAAGAAGGGCGATCACGATCAAGCGAAATCGGTAATTCGTGATCTCGAAAAGAATATGGCAGGCTTGAAAAAAACCGAAGCCTGCCGTGCGATTTCCGCCGCTATGGTACACGCATCGACCGGTGATGCACGTGTAATTGAAGAACTCGAAGCCGCTGTGCTGGCAAGCAAAGAAGATATCGGTCTCTCGAACGATCTGAAAATTGGTCTGGCAATGAGCTGCTTAGAGAATAACAAAGAAGATGCCGCATCTGAAGTCATTATGGAAGTGATGCGGAACGCGCCAAACCAAAGCTTAGTAACCAAAGCAATGGGAGTATTCGAGAGCGCGGGCAAAGGACATCTCGGTAAGGAATTGGCACAACGAAGTCAAAAAGAGGTCAAAGACTTGGTTGCGCTCGGGGTCCAGAAAGCGAAGGAAGGCGACTTCCGAGGCTCAGTTGAACTTATGTCCAGCGCTGCTCGCAAATCGCCAGATAATCCTCAGGTGGTACTCAATGCCGCACTTGCGGCACTCAAATGTATTGAGAATCTCGGCTGGGACGCCGGCACTGGCGCTTTAGCGAAACAACTAATCGAATCCGCTGCACGTCTTGACCCGATGAATAATCGCCTCAAGGCGATACGTGGACTATATGAAGAGTTACAAAAACGATTCGGTATTGATGCAGTACGCGCAAAAATAGGCTAGCTAAACCGTGGCACACCCGACGCCTCAAGTTGGACATCCGCACCCTATTTCGAGTGTTTCAGCCACTCGTGAACAGCTATTAGAAAAAATCCGCAACGATAAGAATCTACCCACACTCGGCGTTGCGATTACAAAGGTGATTGAGATCACCTCGTCAGATGACGATTCCATCGCTGATCTCGCCCACTATATTTTGTCCGATGTCGCCCTCACCCAGCAAATACTAAGACTGGCGAACACCACGACTTATCGCAGCGCTGGCGGTGTGGCTGTCACCACAATTTCACGAGCGATATTCCTACTGGGCTTTGACACTATTAAGGCCAGTGCGCTAGCTGCACTCTTAGTTAGTGGCTTCCGCGACCAACACCATGCCAGTTTGGTTCGAAGAGAACTAGTACAAGCCTTATGCGCTAGTGTTGCAGCACGCGAAATCGCGAAACTTCACCACCGTCCAAATATTGAAGAAGCGGCGGTAGCGGCTCTATTCAAGAATATTGGGAAGGTTCTACTCGCTTACTTTGATCACCATCGTTATGAGCAGATCATTCAACAGGCAGAGCAAAGAAAACTGAGCACGAGTCAAATTTGTGTCGAGTACCTCGGCTGCAGCTTCGAACGTTTGGGTGAAATCGTTTTGCATGAGTGGAAGATTCCAGAGACGATTATCCATGCAGTTCAGTCCCTTCATTACGGCGAGCTCAAGAAGAGCCATCATCCACACGATTGGCTTAGGCAAGTGTCGAGCTTGAGCGAAGCAGTTGGTGAAATGTTGGTCTCACAAGATCAAAACGGGACTGACATCCAGGAACAACGCAAAGCATTGCTCAAACGATATGGTCAAGCCCTCGACTTCAATCAAACTCAATTCAACGCTGTCCTCGATCTGGTGCGGAGTGAAGCGCTACAACTCGCCGTCAGCTTGAATGTTGAACTGAAACACCATGGCAAGCCGGACAAAAAGATTGTCAAGGAAAGCGACTTTTGTATTGAGTTCATGTTGCCAGCATTTGACTCTCAACATCTGCAAGCGAGCGCGCGTTACCCAAGTGGTAAACCTAGAAATGCACGAGATTTATTGCTCGCTGGAGTGCAGGATGCCGCGCAGATGCTATCGTCATCCAATCTGAAGTTGAATGACTTACTGTTACTGGTTCTCGAGACCTTGCATCAAGCCATGGGTTTTAGATTTGCCACTGCATGCCTCAGTGATCTGCAAAAGACTAAATTCCTTGCGCGATTATCAGTGGGAGAGCGATATGCTGAGCGCCAAAAAGCTTTCCAATTTCTGGCATCAGAAACGGATAGTGTTTTTCAACTCGCACTACTCAATAATGTGGACTTGATGGTAGAAGACGCCCTCAATCCCAAGATCCAAAGCATGCTGCCAACTTGGCACAAACAGCTTTTCCCCGATACCCGTAGCTTCATTATTCTGCCGCTGGTAGTGGAACATCTGCCGCTAGGCTTGTTCTATGCAGACCGCGACGTTACCGCTCCAGAGGGTGTGCCGCCCGACGAGACGGCACTGATCAAAACTCTCAAGGGTCAATTGTTGACGGCCATGAACCGCCGTCACAATTAATCACTCCAAAGGAATACCTTGTTTCTTCGCGAGCAGGTCAACGTCCTGCCAGATCGTCATTTGATTCAAAATTCGCGTCGCCGGATCTAACATGCTGTTCAAATTAAAAAACTGCTCAAGCGAGCCTGCATTCCAAGCAAAAGATTGTGAGAAGTTGGTGCGTCCGTTCTGCTTCTTATAAGCCAATAGCAAATCACCGGGGGCATCTTTGTGCCAGGACTGCATTAAGCCACCAACCAATAAGGCCGCATCGCTCGTTTGCTCAACGATACGCTGATGACGCCCTGTTCCTAAATCACGAAAATCTAACAAGCGAGGGAAATGGCATTTCTTAATCCAAGCAGAAGGAATGCCAGCTGGACGTTTCAACACGACGCTGCGCCAGTAATTCCAACTCTTCTCGGCGTCACCACTCGCTTCAAAGTGTGTATCGGCTACCACTTCGCAAGCTTCTTGCAATTCAATTTCTAACACCACGGGCAAGCCGATTTGATCTGCGACGCTTTGCAAACCTGGGATTTCAGGTTTCTCGCCAACAGCGAACTTAACCAATTCAATGAACCGGCTCAACACGATTTGATTCGCATCATGCACCTGACTGGTACGTCCACCGAACGCCGCGCACGCAGAAAAATAGGCCATCAACTCGCCGACATAAATACCTTTCTCTGTGGATGCCTCAGGGCTCTCCAACTCGGAGCCTTCCCTTGTTACATAAGCGGGAATACCGTCACGAAAATATTGGTACAAGGAAGTCGAAATCGTACCGAACTTCACAACCGTGCCTTTAGGCAGCATAAAAGAACTCATGATCTTCTCTTCTTAAAATATATTGAGCAAAACAATAATGCCAAGTACGGCAAAAACGCCGGCCGCAATCCAGCGGACCAATTTGAAAGGGAAATTCGGTGATGCGACTTTTCCTAGAAATACCGCTGGCACATCAGCGAGCAACATACCGATCGTTGTACCTGCAACGACTAAATATAAATCTGCATATTTTGCAGCTAATGCCACGGTCGCGATTTGGGTTTTATCACCGATCTCTGCAAGGAAGAAAGTAACACAGGTCAGCATAAATACACCGTACTTACTCTCCTGAATACCTGCATCGTCCATCTCATCGGGCTTGAGTGTCCAGAGGGCGATACCCAAAAATGACAGTCCTAAAGCCCAGTGTAAAACTTCTGCCGAGAAATGCGTGACTACCCAATGTCCAAGTAAACCAGCAAGCGCGTGATTTGCGAGCGTAGCAACTAAGATACCAAGAACAATGGGAATCGGACGGCGATAACGTGCCGCCAATAGTAATGCGAGTAATTGCGTTTTATCACCGATCTCACCAACAGTGACTGCAAGAATTGAAACGAGTAGTGCTTCCATGATTTTTTTCGGATGGGCGTTGGCGATCAATCGACACAATGAACAATCCGTCGCCTCGCCCATCCTGGGTAAAGGAAACGAAGTGTTCAAAGGTCTTGCCAAATCTGAAGATGAATCCAGATCAAACGCACCATGGTCGGTTGACCAAGTATGTTGATGCGCTTATTTCTATCACTGCTCAAGAATGAAGAAACAGGCTACTCCCCAATGAATACTGCCGCCATTATAGCCTATGTGAGGTGGCACAAAAATAGCTAAAGACCTATTCACCACGACGAGATCAAGAGTTTGATTCTTATTTTTAATTCGAGAAGGGAGTTTAGAAAATTTCAGGCTGGCAGCACAAACAAATTCCGAACCCACAAAGCAAAAGCCCCTGATTCGAATGAATCAGGGGCTTTCTGGAATAAGAGCCTGACGATGACCTACTTTCACACTGGTTGCAGCACTATCATCGGCGCAAAGTCGTTTCACTGTCCTGTTCGGGATGGGAAGGTGTGGGACCAACTTGCTATAGTCATCAGGCATAACTTGTTGATTT
>CANHZI010000092.1 GCA_947464955.1 Oxalobacteraceae bacterium | reverse complement strand
GTGCAAGCCATGTTCATCGTCAACAACAGCGATGTCATCGGCGAAGTACCAGGATTACAATCGCTGGCCAAGGCCATCGCTACTCCCGCCTGACGAAGACCTGCGATCGGTGGTAGTTTGGTCTCGCGTAAAAAGTAAAAAGCACCAGGCAAAAGAACGGCCACGGTACCCGATGCACGCATCGCCGCTATTCCCTCTTCACTCAAGTATTCAAGATGATCAGCGGAGAGGCCTTGATACTTCGCGGTCAATGCCGCACCGCCTTGATCGGATAACTGCTCGGCATGTAGCTTGACTGGTAAACCCAAACTCTGGGCTTTCTGAAATACACGCTCGGTCTGAGCTGGGGTGAAACCAATTTTCTCGCAAAACACGTCAACCGCATCGGCTAAATTTTCTGCTGCGATGGCTGGCAACATCCGTTCACACACTTCGTTGATATAGTCATCAGCACGCCCCGCGAACTCCGGTGGCAAGGCGTGAGCCCCTAAGAAAGTCGTGCGTACCCGCACAGCAAATTGTTTAGGTAAAGTACGAGCGACACGCAAAATTTTTGCTTCAGTCTCGGTATCGAGCCCATAACCCGATTTAATTTCAATCGTAGTTACACCCTCTGCCAGACTACTTCGCAAACGGGGCAAACTCTCAGCTAACAATTGATCTTCTGTCGCTAAACGGGTCGCTTTTACTGTCGATACAATACCACCGCCCTGGCGCGCGATCTCTTCATAAGCGACACCGTTCAGCCTAGCCTCAAATTCATTACTGCGGTTACCTGCGTAGACCAAATGCGTGTGGCAATCGATCAAACCTGGCGTGAGCCACGTACCTTGCCCATCATGGATCACCTTAGTTTGATAATCGGTGGGTAAATCAACGCAAGCACCTAACCAAGCAATCTTGCCATCTTTCACAGCGATCGCCGCATCGCGGATTTCGCCATAGCCATCGACCATGGTAGCCAAGTGCACGTTCATCCATAAACTATCCCAAGACATGCTGTGCTCCATGATGATCGAGGTGATTCAAAAACGTGATGCGCATCAGATACAAAATGCTGTCTTCATCCGCTTGAATATGCAAGCTGATGCCCTGTCCTTCATGCTCTTCTTCCAACAGCAATAGGTCGCCAGCCTCCAACTCTGTGTGCTTGCTCACCTTCGCACTGCCTTTTTCACAGAACAACAAAACCTGCTGCGCATCTTCTGCACGCACTTGATGATCGCCACCACACAAGCGTTGCATAAAATGTTGACAGGCGTCGCGCCGCGTCATCAGGTTCAGATCGACGATCGTTCCCTCTTCTAATTCAGCATAAATCGGATCTTCGCCACCAAAGCGATGCGGAATGCTCTCCTGCGTCAGGCGTTGTCCACTCGCCGCTTCTTTCGACGACTTCAAGATCATCGCTTGTCCTGACAAAATTGCCAAGCTACGATCAATCTGTGAGAAATGCGAAAACGGGCCGTCTTGTGCCACCGTAGCGGTACTCAAACGCCAGACAAAAGAATCGATGCTGGCTTGCTCGGGGAAAATCGCTAGTTCCGTCGTGCTACCACCACCATTTCTCCACGGCATGGTGCGATAGTCTTTTGCTGTCCATTTACGCATGGGGATCTATCCTGAATCTCATTTTAAGCAAGCTGTTCGAGATCGAACAGCTTGCGTTTCTTCGTCTTAATTTCTTTTGAAGAAGGAATGAATCATTCGATTAATCGAGGTACAAGTGTGAATACAAATCCGCACATTGCGCGCTCAAAGCACCATCGACCACCAAGTTTTTCGCCGCTTCAATATCTGGCGCAAAGAAACGATCTTTATCGTAGAACGCCACTTTTGAACGCAATAGCGCATGCACCGTGGTAAGGCTAGAAGAAGTTTTCAGCGGCGCATGGAAATCCACACCTTGTGCCGCTGCCAACAATTCAATACCAACGATGGTTGCCGTATTGTGCGCCATCTCGTGCAAGCGACGTCCCGCATAAGTCGCCATACTGACGTGATCTTCTTGATTTGCGGATGTTGGAATCGTATCGACACTGGCTGGGTGGGCATGCGATTTATTTTCTGATGCCAAAGCTGCCGCGGTCACGTGCGCAATCATGAAGCCAGAATTCAAGCCAGACGATGGTACCAAGAACGGTGGCAAGCCAGAAATCGAGGAATCGATCAATAAAGCAATACGACGCTCAGAAATCGAGCCGATTTCAGCAATCGCTAAGGCCAAGGTATCGGCTGCAAAAGCCACTGGTTCTGCGTGGAAGTTACCGCCCGAAATCACTTCATTGGTATCCACAAACACCAAAGGATTATCCGTCACTGCATTCGCTTCCGTCAGCAAGGTGCGTGCTGCATTATTGATGATATCGAGACAGGCGCCTATCACTTGTGGTTGGCAACGCAAGCAGTATGGATCTTGAACACGTTCGTCGTTGACCAAATGCGATTGGCGAATCTCGCTACCACTGAGCAATGTGCGATAAATATTTGCAGTCGCGATTTGTCCTGGCTGACCACGCACGGCATGAATGCGTGGATCAAATGGTGCGTCGCTGCCTTTCGCAGCATCGACTGACAAAGCACCAGTAATCGTCGCTGCTTCCAATAAACGCTCAGCCAAGAACAAACCATTCAAGGCCAAAGCGGTGGAAACTTGAGTGCCGTTAATCAACGCCAAGCCTTCTTTCGCTGCCAATACTACCGGCGTGATGCCTGCCTTCGCTAATGCTTCTTTCGCATCAACCATTTTGCCATCGACACGTACTTGGCCTTCACCCATGATGGCCAAAGTCATATGCGACAAAGGAGCCAAATCGCCAGACGCACCAACTGATCCTTTGACTGGAATCGCAGGCATGATACCGGCGTTATACGCTGCAATCATGGTATCGATGACCGATGCACGAATACCAGAAAAACCACGCGCCAAACTGGCAATCTTCATGGCGATAATCAAACGCACGACTTCATCCGAAATCAATTCGCCAGAGCCGACAGAATGCGACAAAATTAAGTTCTTTTGCAAGAGCTCTAAGTCTTCATCTGGGATGCGTGTCTTGGCTAATTTGCCGAAGCCCGTATTGATACCATAGGCGGCGTCACCTTTAGCAACGATGCGATCTATCGTTGCCGAAGATTCATTGATCGCAGCATAGGCAGATTCCGCCAATGCGAGTTTAAAAGGCTTTTGCCAAATCGCGCGTAAGTCGGCAAGTTTGAATTGGCCAGGCTGAATGGTGAAAGTTGTACTCATGTTTTGTCCTTTATTTTAATTATTTAATCATCGGCAAATTCAAGCCATTGCGTTTCGCACAGGCGACCGCTTGCTCGTAACCCGCATCAGCATGACGCATAACGCCAGAACCGCAGTCGTTGACTAACACACGTGCTAGGCGTTTCGCGGCAGCTTCTGTACCGTCAGCCACAATCACCATACCGGAATGCTGAGAATAACCCATACCGACACCGCCACCATGATGCAAAGACACCCAGCTGGCGCCACCAGCCGTGTTCAACAAGGCGTTCAACAAAGGCCAGTCAGACACCGCATCAGTACCATCTTTCATACCTTCAGTTTCGCGATTCGGGCTAGACACCGAACCGGTATCTAAGTGATCACGACCGATCACGATAGGCGCTTTCAACTCACCGTTCTTCACCATTTCATTGAAAGCTAAACCAGCGATATGACGTTCACCCAAGCCCAACCAGCAAATACGTGCTGGCAAACCTTGGAAGGCAATACGTTCGCCTGCCATGTCTAACCATTTATGTACGCCTTTATTTTCTGGGAATAATTCTTTGATTTTGGCATCGGTCTTACGAATATCTTCCGGATCACCAGACAAGGCTACCCAACGGAAAGGCCCTTTACCATCGCAGAATAAGGGACGAATGTACGCTGGTACGAAACCTGGGAAATCAAAAGCATTCTTCACACCAGTATCGAACGCGACTTGACGAATATTGTTGCCATAATCCACCGTTGGAATGCCCATCGCATGGCAGTCCAACATTGCTTGTACATGTACGGCGCAAGCTTGTGCTGCGTCTGCGGTCAATTTTGCATGTTGACTTGCATCCTTTTGCGCGGCTTTCCATTGATCAACAGTCCAACCGATAGGCAAGTAACCGTTGATCAAATCATGCGCAGAAGTTTGATCTGTGACGAGGTCTGGCTTTAAGCCGCCTGCTTTGGCGCGTTTCACTAGCTCAGGCAAGATTTCCGCAGCATTACCGAGCAAGGCGATGGAGATCGCATCTTTACGCGCTGTATGGAACTTGATGAGTTCAATCGCATCGTCCAAGTCTTTCGCTTGCTTATCGACATAGCGAGTACGCAAACGGAAATCGATACTCGATTGCTGGCATTCGATATTCAAAGAGACCGCGCCTGCGAAGGTCGCTGCTAATGGTTGCGCACCGCCCATACCACCCAAGCCCGCGGTCAAAATCCAACGTCCGCCCCAATCACCACCGAAGTGTTGGCGGCCTGCTTCAGCGAAGGTTTCATAAGTGCCTTGCACGATACCTTGGGTACCGATGTAGATCCAACTACCGGCAGTCATTTGCCCATACATGAACAAACCTTTGCGGTCGAGTTCGTTAAAGTGTTCCCAATTTGCCCATTTCGGTACGAGATTGGAATTGGCGATCAAAACACGTGGAGAATCTGGGGTCGTCTTGAATACACCGACTGGCTTACCCGATTGAATCAACAGCGTTTCGTCTTCTTCGAGGTCTTTCAAACTCGCGAGAATTTGGTCAAAGCATTCCCAATTGCGTGCCGCGCGGCCAATGCCGCCATACACCACTAAATGTTTTGGATTTTCCGCGACTTCTTTATCGAGATTATTTTGCAGCATGCGATAAGCCGCTTCGGCCACCCATGTCTTACACACTTTTTCAGCACCGCGTGGCGCACGGATTTCACGACTCGCATCCCAACGTGGATCTTGATTCATACACTTCTCCCTCAGATAAAGAATGAATTTCAAACGCCATAGGGTCAACACACGAAGCAAAAAAACGAAGCAAAGCATCAGACAACTTCGTACCACTATAGCCGACAGCGAATAGTTTAAGTTGTATATACAACTTCTGCAAGCAGTATTTTTGACCTTTCTGATCAAGAAGTTAAAAGATAGATTTTTAATCAATGATCTGGAACAAACTAATGTGATTGAGCAACATTTCCAGACGAAACTACACATTGCAAATGAGAAATGTCGCCTAAGATTTAATCAGCACGCTCACATCCATTTCAATAAAGGAATTTCATATGCGCCTGAACACCCCAGTGACCAACACCGAAGTGATGATTGCAGAAGGTCAGTCCATTGTTTCCGCGACTGACCTCGCTGGCAATATCACCTATGCCAACCCTTATTTTGTAGAGATCAGTGGTTTCGATGTCAGTGAGCTGATGGGTGCTCCCCAAAATATTTTGCGCCATCCCGATATGCCTAAGGAAGCCTTTGCCGACATGTGGACTACCATCAAAACGGGAAACCCATGGACCGGGCTGGTGAAGAATCGCACTAAAAACGGCGACTTTTATTGGGTGCTGGCAAACGTTACACCGGTCATCGAAAATGGCAGTTCGGTCGGCTACATTTCTGTTCGTACTCGACCATCACGCGATCAAGTGAATGCCACCTCAAAAATTTACGACGAGATCCGCAACGGCAACCCGCGCCAACTCAAAATTCGTCACGGTGCTGTGATTGTTCCTAGCCTTTTCGGTCTGATTAAAAGCAAGATGCAACTGAGCCTCAACGCAAACTTAACAGTCACCATGAGTCTAGCGATCTTGTGCGGAATTCTAACGCTTCTCAGCACTATGAAGATCGCGATTCCCTCTTCGGCCCTAGTCGCTTGCGCTCTCGCCTCAATTTTTAGCGCCACTGTGTTGTGGTGGAATCTCAGCCATACCTTGAAGTCTATCGGCATTGTCACGCAACAAGTGCAAGCCTTGGCCGGTGGCGATCTCACCGTCGATATACAAAGCGCGGGCAACGATGAAATTGGCATCCTCACGCGCTCTTTGCGTCAATTGAAGATCAATCTGTACTCAGTGGTTGGCGACATCCGCATGAACTTCAGCAAAATGAGTGAAGCGACCAGTGAGATTGCGAATGGCAATATGGATCTCTCGGCAAGGACAGAATCACAAGCGTCCTCGCTAGAGGAAACCGCGTCGAGCATGGAGGAACTAGCTTCAACCGTTGAACAAAATTCGACCAATGCCAAACAGGCCAATAGCGTCGCCGACACGGCATCGGAACAAGCACTGGCTGGTGGTCGTATCGTTGGCAAGGTGGTCGATACGATGCGCGGCATTAACGATTCTTCCAAGAAGATCGTCGACATCATTAGCATCATCGACGGCATCGCGTTTCAAACCAATATTTTGGCCCTTAACGCCGCCGTCGAAGCGGCACGGGCGGGAGAACAAGGTCGAGGCTTCGCGGTTGTCGCCAACGAAGTGCGCACCTTAGCGCAACGCAGTGCCGCAGCAGCTAAAGAAATCACACAGCTCATCCACTCTTCCGTCGATCAAATCAACAATGGCAGCAAATATGCAGACCAAGCTGGCGCATCGATGGAGGATATTATCGAATCCGTGCAAAAAGTGGCGACCATCATGGCAGAAATTAGCTTTGCTTCAAGAGAGCAAAGCCAAGGCATATCACAGGTCAACGATGCTATTACCCAAATGGATAATGTGACCCAGCAAAATGCCGCCATGGTAGAAGAAGCTGCGGCTGCCGCTGGTAGTTTGCAAGAACAAACCCAGGTTGTGACCAACGCCCTCGCGCTCTTTAAACTCACGTCAACGCGCACTGCCAGCAATGCATCAGCGCCTGCCCTGCAAGCAATAAAGGGCATCAAGAGAGCAAGCCCGGCACGCAAAGTTGCTTTGCTCACTTAAGCCCCACCCCACAGGTTCCGGTCGATCAAGGATGAAGCGTAGATCGGAACCCTTGTCTGCAGCGACTTTGGTAACTTTGTACCAAGCTCGTGTTACCATTCGTGGCAAGCTAAATCTGAGTTCATTTAACCAAGAAATCGCTCATGAGCCACGACACACCTTTGGAAGCCGTTCCGGTTTTCCAGCGCATCAAAAATTATTTACTAAAAGAAATCCAAACTGGAACATGGAAGGAAGGCGACGCCATCCCTTCGGAAGCCGCTTTGGCACAAAAATTTAATGTATCGCGCATGACAGTCAACCGTGCCGTGCGCGAACTTACGAGTGAACAAATTTTGCATCGCGTACAAGGTTCTGGCACCTTTGTCGCGCAACAAAAATATCAAGCGACTTTGGTTGAAATTAAGAGCATCGCAGAAGAAGTGCGCTCACGTGGCCACGTCCACCGTAGTGAATTGCACGAATTAATCGCCTACCCTGCCGATGAAAAACTCGCGGCCGAATTTCAAGTCAAGGTTGGACATCAATTATTTCATTCGGTGATAGTCCATTTCGAGAATGAGCAAGCGATACAAGTCGAAGATCGCTGGGTCAATTCCAGCTTAGCGCCTGACTATTTGCAACAAGATTTTCTGCACAAAACGCCCAACGAATATTTGGTTGCGGTGGCGCCTTTGCAGGGTGTTGACTACCGTATCGAAGCGGTTCTACCTGATCGTTCGATTGCCGATATGTTGCACATCTCGACTAAAGAGGCGAGCTTAGTTTTGCATCGTAAAACACGCTCACAAAACCAAATTGCGACGATAGTCACGATGTGGCATCCGGGGAATCGTTATCAATTCACCGGCAGTTTTTAATCCTAGTTCTACCTTGATTGCTCCTGACAGGCATGGCATCACTATGTTTCAAGTTTTTACCCAAGCGATAATCAAACCCTTCACTTCCGGCGCGCTGCTAATATGCGCGACGCTGAGCTTGCTTCCACTGACTAGCGCTGCGCAGGACGCCACACTTCCTACAGCATCCGCAACCGTCACACCAATCGCACAGAACACCCCTGTAGCAAGCCATGAACGTCCGCGAGTGGCGCTAGTCTTGTCTGGCGGTGGTGCGCGCGGTTTTGCCCACATTGGTGTATTGCGCGTATTAAAAGAAATGCGCATCCCTGTTGATTACGTCGTAGGCACCAGTATGGGTGCCGTGGTCGGTGGCGCTTACGCGGCAGGTCGTTCGGTTGAAGACATCGAACAAATTGTCAGGACCACATCTTGGGACAGCGTCTTGGCAGACCGCCCTGCGCGCGATGCAATTGATTTTCGACGTCGTGAAGAAGACGTTTTGCTTCCATCTCGTATCGAATTTGCAGTAACCAAGTCGGGAGTGAGTTTACCGCCGGCAGCTGCAGGTAATGCGGCGTTAGAGCAAGCACTGCTGCGCTTACTGCCCAATGGCATGAAGAGCGAGCACGTCAATCACCTGCCGATTCCCTTTCGCTCGGTTGCCTCTGATCTTGTGACTGGGGAATTGGTCGAACTTAGTGATTCACCGCTGTTCATCACCATGCGTGCCTCTTTAGCAGTACCCGGCATGTTCGCTCCTGTGCGGGTAAATAACCGTCTTGTCGTCGATGGTGGCTTAGTTCGCAATTTGCCTATCGATATGGCACATAAAATGGGCGCCGATATCATCATTGCGGTCAATGTTGGCACTCCCCTCGCTCAAGAAAAAGAATTGGGAAGCGCGATCAGCGTTGCTCAACAAATGCTGCAAATCTTGACCGAACAGAATGTACAACGCTCGTTGAAAGAACTAAAAACACAAGATATCTTGATCGCTCCCGACCTGAGTGGTATCAATTTCCTTGACTTTAGCGAGCATCATAATGCGATGTTAGCTGGGGATATCGCAACCCGCCAACTGGAGCAAAAACTCAAATTCTTGAGCGTCAGCAAAGAGGAATACGCCCGTTTCGATCAGCTGCGTATGGCGGAAGGCGTCATTCCCGACAAGACTTTACGAATCGCCAAAATTGAAGTCGAAGGGACGCAGCACATCAATCCTGAAATCTTAATTCGCCAATCCGGCATCCAAGTCAATGAATTGGCAAGTGAAGAAAAAGTGCGTCAAGTCAGCACCAAATTGTATGGCCGGGGAGATCTCGACCATGTTGAAGTCGAGATGCAAGATAGGCTCGATGAACGTGATGTCACGATTAAAACTCACGAAGCTGCTTGGGGTAAAAACCGCCTACGCTTGGGCCTAGAGTTATCAAGTGATTTTCGCGATACGCATCATTTTTCAATCGGCGGCATGAATGTTTCTGCCTCCCAAAATGACTGGGGAGGAGAAGTTCGGCTGCTTGGAAAAATAGGCTCCAATCGTGTCTTCGCTGCGCAATTATTTCAACCTATGGGTGCTGGGAGCCCGTGGTATGTGGCACCGATGATAGAAAGCGGCGCATCGACTGTCGACCTATTTAAGATGGAGCGAAAATCAGCACGCTTTGGGTATAAGAGTACTGGCATCGATTTACCGATAGGCTACCAACTTGGCAATTGGGGTGATCTTCAAGTCGGTTTTCGGAGGGAACGGGCTCAGGCCGAGCAAACACTGCCAGAAATTCCCGGGGTTATCGTCAGTACTTTGCGCTCATCGGAATATGCAAGATTGCGCATCGATACACTCGACTCTCTAGCATTTCCAACCCGAGGAAAGTTCGTGACCTTAGGATGGGAAAGATCCTTGGCTGAACATCCCGGTGAAAAAGCGATCATCAATTCCTCTATCATAGGCATGAGCGCATTTCAACGTGGCGATTGGGCAGGACATTTTTACGGTGAGTGGGCCCGATCACAAGGTAACACTGCACCGCTTTCACTTGGTGGCTTCTTACGCCTGTCTGGCACTCCTGCAGATTCATTGTCGAATAAGACCGTGGCACTCGGACGGGTCGTCATGGCGCGCAAGATAGGTGGTATGCCAGCTGCACTGGGAGGTGCCGTGCGCCTAGGCTTCTCCGCCGAACTTGGCGGTGGTTTCGGCGAGGGCGAGGCGGTTAAATTTAGCAAGATCAAACGCAGTGGTAGTGCATTTGTCGCCTTCGACACGCGCTTCGGCCCACTTTACTTTGGTGCCGGAGCAACCCACGCTACTGGCTCTACGTTCTATTTATTCTTGGGTCCAATTTGGTGAACCACCCGTGTTTTGGTGGAAGCCATCGTGCTTGGGCGCCTCAGGGCAGTAAATGCGGAAAACTCCCATGAACGGAAACCCAGCATCAAGGTGAAACCGTCGCGATCTTCCGGTGGTAAGCGACGATCTTCTTGCTGTAGACGTGCAATCTCGGCCGCTAGTTGTTGAATTTTTTGTTGAATTTCACGGGCGCTATTTTGTGATAGCCGCGCTGGTACACACATCAAGGTTTCGCCATTGCCATCAAACCGTCCGTCAAAGTAATCGGACACCACCTTCTCTTTGAAAAAAGTTTGGATAGGGCCATCTGCACGCCAGCGAAAAGCTGGCGAAACCCGCAGGCGATAACGATTCATCGGCTTTAGCTCAATCACTTCGTGCTTGTCTAACTCGATCAAACACAACACACATTCAGCCTCAGTGAGGTTATACGTCTCGATTATTTGTTCGAAAGTCCAATGTCCCAGACATGAAATGGCAACCAATAACAACTTTGGATTTTCCATTAAGGCTTTCTCTTGGGCCAAGGTCAAATTATCAGCCTGAGGCGTGACATCAGCCGCCTGTCGCAACACATCTTCAAGAGAAATATCCGCGACCTTACAAATCTGTGCCATACGCGATAGGGTCATGTCCTTTTGCCCGAACATGCGCTTAATACTAGATTCACTCATGTCGATCAAATTTGCCAGTTGTTTGTAGGTCATTCCTACACGGCGCAACTCAGTGCGCAAGACATCGAGTAATAATTCTGGAGAACTCATGTTTTAACCTCTATTCATTTAACTTGGGCAGTAAATTAATTTCACGTGCCGTTTTTTGACCGATGGTCACGAACTTTAAACTCCGGGGAATAATTGCATCTTGGTTCGATACCACAATGCGGCCGCCCATAATCTCGGCATAACGCTGCGGCAATAAGGGGGAACGATCGGGTTCGGCATAGCCGTCCGGGAAATATGGCTGATCTGTCTCTGGATCATATTTGTCGGTCGCCCCCAAGGTATGCAAGAATTCATGTGCAATTACGACATTATTTGTGGCGCTAAGTTCCGTACTCGCGAACACATTAACGCGCCCAATCAGACCTTGCTGCAATGCAGTTGAGTGTTGGACTCGATTGACCTTAGGATCAAAAAAAAGCACGAACAAGCGCACTTGCGGGCCAGGTCCAACAATCTTGGCGTGGCGATAGGCCCACCAACGAAATTTCAGGCTCCACCACATCACGTCCAAGGTATTCTGTTCGCTTGGCGGCGCCGGTGGTATTTCTCGCAGGGTGGGCTGCAAACGCACCTCCACTCCAGCGTTCACCTGTTTTCCATACACATCTTTTTCTCTTTGAATGAATTCTTCAATTGGTTTGAACTCGTCAACACTCAGTCCGCGGATGTACTGATCTGAGGCGGCACTACCGTCACCGTTGATCGGATAAATATTAATCGGTAAAGTGAACTGCCACTCTACGGACTTAGTCCTCGCGCGGTAGGTCGAGACCGCGACCGCCGCTAGGA
This sequence comes from Oxalobacteraceae bacterium, assembly GCA_947464955.1. Taxonomy (GTDB): domain Bacteria; phylum Pseudomonadota; class Gammaproteobacteria; order Burkholderiales; family Burkholderiaceae_D; genus Undibacterium. Next base: position 8,308 of record CANHZI010000092.1, on the reverse strand, counting down.
TAATCAGCAAAATACTGATACGAATGGTTTTGAACATAAAGAGCCGATCACATGGAATGCGCCGATTGTACCGCATTCATTTATAGCATTAGCAACAAAATACTGCGGTCTTGCCCTTAAGATCACGAACTTAGGCTCGCTGACAATGTGCATAAAAAATGCAGGACGAAAAAAAAGCAGCCTAAGCTGCTTTTTTATGGTCGAACGAGAAATTACTTCTTCGTTTTTTTACCAGCCGCTGTCGCTGGCAAATAAGTCAATGGGTCATTCAAACCACTTTCGTATGCCGTCATCACTGTTTTTGGACGCATGCAAGTGGCACCCAAAGTTGAAGAATCTGCGGAAACAGAATTCACGCACACTTGCAACTTCATGATCTTGCTTTGTGGAATACCAGCGGCCGCTGCGATTGAAATAACGGAATGGTGGTCGGCACCATTAGCGATCAACTTATCCACAGTCTTTTGCAAATTACGGCTGGTCGACAATGCAGTGAAAATGCCGTCAACTGAAGTGTCTACTGGTTTTGGTGCTTCCACCGCAAAAGCGCTACCAACCATTGCCAAACCCAAGCATGCACTCACAATCATCTTTTTCATAACAATCTCCAAAAATTGACAAACCATTTTGCCGAACGCATTGATACTAGCGATTTTTCTGATAAACGCAAAGGTTTTCTATACGCTTAAATCAAAAAAAATTCAGAAGTTAGTAAAGCGAAAACACTCTGTTATCGATATGCGACAAAAACAGATAATAATGACAATTACATGCTGCAAAGCAGTGTTTTCAATGTGAAATACCGACTTTTACGATTTTTCCCCAAAGCACTGTTGTTTCATGCATTGGCAGAAATCAAATCTATTTGACTACTCAATTTTAGGCGTTTAGAGTCAGCAGAGTCAGCTTGATTCCAAATCTATTCCGTTTTGTATTTTCGCCAGACCTCGCGTAAGCTTGGGGAAAGCCGCTCGATGAAGTATGGTTTTGGTTACCTGTCAGTCAACTTCATCGCGCTAGTGATCACCGCGGTCGCGACCCTATGCACTTGCGACAACGCTTACGCCGGTGCCAAACAAACCCTACGTTTTAACCACATCACCAAAGAACAGGGACTACAGGACGGCTCTATTCCTGCTATCTATCAAGACAAGCAAGGAATTATGTGGTTAGGCACAGCATCAGGCCTCGCTCGCTACGATGGCCGCCATATGCGGCGTTGGGGAGCCGATCCCGAGGACATTCATAGCCTTAGCAATCCTTTGGTGACTGCACTACTTGAGGGTAAAAAAGACGAGCTATGGATAGGCACGGCAGCGGGCTTAGATCGACTCAATCTAAAGACTGAGCAGCTTGATCGTGTGGTGATGCCAGATAGTATGTCGCCCCAACAAAGACGAATTTGGGCGCTGGCACCAAACATAGACCAAAAAATCTGGATTGCTTCACAGTTCACCCTTCTCCGCTACGATCCAGAAGCGCCGCAAGATAAACAATTCACGACCATCCCTCTAGCAGGCGACAAAGGTGCTCTCATTCGCTCCATGATCAGCGACAAAGCAGGCGGTGCATGGGCCGCTGTCGGCAGCAAAATCTCGCATATCAATGCACAGGGCGAAGTCTTACAGAGCTTTGACATAGCATCACTTGAACCTGAGACGCCTCGAGTCAACTTCTCCGTGCGCAGCATGGCGCTAGACCACCAAAACAAACTATGGATAGGCATGCATGGCGGCTTGCAGGTGTGGGATGTGTCTAACAAGAAAGCGGTTCCTGATCCTATCGTCGCTCGTTTAAAGCTAAAAAAAGCGCGCATCTTTGCCATGTTTATGGACGAGGAAAAATCGATTTGGATAGGCTATGGTGATGAAGGTTCTTTAGTGAGGGTCAAACGACTACCTTCAGAAGAAGTTGAAATCTTTAGCCACTATCCTGCCCTGCCGTCGAGCATCGCTGGAAATTCCATCGCTTCGCTCTATCAAGATCGCTCTGGTACTTTATGGGTAGGGACTTGGGGTATGGGCGCTAGCTTGGTGGACTTACGCGCCAAGGGTTTCACCAGCTATATGCACCTCGCCGAAGAAACCAAGAGCTTGAGCAATAATAATGTGTTAGCGCTAAGCAAGGATAGCGATGAAAGTGTTTGGGTAGGTACTTACGGTGGCGGCTTAAATCGCCTCAATCTCAAGACGGGTGAAGCCGAGCTTATTCCAGATTCACTCACAGGTTCCCGTAACATCAAAGCCTTACAACGACATTCTCCACAAGAATTATGGATAGGCGGTGACGATGGTTTAAAGCTCTACCATCTGCAAAACAAGAAGCTTCGAACCATCCCACTTGAACTCGATACACCGGGAGCAGGTTCCATTAGCTCCATCATTCGTGATCATCGCGGCGATGTATGGGCTGGCAGTGCAGCTGGGCTGTACCGTATCAATCCGCAATTTGAACTCAAAACCTATAAGGCAAATGCCAGCCTCAAGGGCGCACTCACCCACGACACGATCGACTGCCTATTGGAAGATAAGGAACACAATTTATGGATAGGGTCGAAAGGCGGCTTACAGCTTTGGGATCATCAAACACAAAGCTTTAGTCAACCGATCAAACCCAGCGTCGAACTCAAAAATCCAGCTGGCCTCGCGATTTACGGCATTCACCAGGATGACAAAGATAGGCTTTGGCTTGGTACTTCGGTAGGCTTATTTCAACTCTTGCGTAATAACGATCAATGGATTTTACAGTCCTGGCGTCACATCAAAGGCATGCCTGAAGGTTGGGTCATCTCGGTGCAACACGATGACCAAGGCGACCTCTGGCTTGGGGCAGAACAGGGTTTAGTCCACCTCAAACTCAACCAAAATCAAGCGCGCTTATACACCAACAATGATGGCCCAATCGACGGCAGTTTCAGCTTTGGCGCAAACGCCAAACTTGCAGATGGACGACTCTTATTTGGCGCCGTAGGTTTGCTCGCTTTTAATCCCAAAGAGTTGAAAGAGAACGATACGCCGGTGCAAGTGATTCTATCTGACATACTCGAATTTAACCGGTCCTTGAGCCGCTTCGATAGTCGCACTGAATCAGACAACGCACGTCAAAGTAGCAGCTTGGCCGACCTTGGAATTCAGGGGCTCATTCGCAACGCTGAACATATATCGCTGTCCCCCAAACAAGCCATGATTAGTTTTGAATTCGCGCCATTGCAATACTATTTCAATAAAAATAGTCGTCTTGCTTGGAAGCTCGAAGGCTTTGATAAAGATTGGATTTACAGCAAAGCGGGCGAAGGACTGGCGACCTACACCAACCTTGATCAAGGCAACTACGTTTTGCGCGTTAAAGCGGCAAATTCAGCAGGCATATGGAACGAAGATGCATTGAAGTTAGAAGTACATGTCTCTCCACCTTTTTGGAAAAGTTGGTGGTTTTTGAGTTTAATTGGAGCAGCGATGACTGGGCTACTCGTGTTCAGTTACCGTATGCGCGTGAGCTTCCTTAAAAAGAATCAGGTCAAATTAGAGAACCTGGTCGCCCAACGAACGCAGGAAGTATCGGAGCAAAAAGATCAGCTCAAGGTCGAAAAAGAAATCGCTGAAAGAGAACGCGAGTTGGCAGACAAAGCCCGTCATAACATTCTACTGTTAAGCGAAATTGGCCGCGAGATAAGCGCATCACTCGACATCGAAACCATACAAAATATCTTTTATACCCATGTCGCCAAACTGATGGATGCCGATGTGTATGGCATAGGTATGGTCGATTGGGAGAATCGCACTGTTAATTTTGAGCGCATCATGGACCGTGGAGTTCCCGCCGAAGCCTTCTACCGTAGCCTCGATGACACAAAGCAACCATCGGCACGATGTGTCATGCAAAAAACCGAGATCTTGATCGAGAAGCTCGACTTCGATATCAACTACATTCACGACCCCGACCAGCGTTTCCGGGCAGCGAAACGGATCGATGGCACGCCCGCATCGGCCGCGAAATCTGCGATCTATATTCCACTCATCGTCAATGAAACCGTGATCGGCGTTATCACCGTATTGAGCGTGAGAGAAAACGCCTATCAGTCAACTCATCTCGATATGTTACGAACCTTAGGCGCTTATGCCGCAGTCGCACTCGATAAAGCAGCAGCCTACGAACATCTGAAACATACGCAAAGCAAACTAGTCGAACAAGAAAAACTAGCGGCACTCGGTTCGATTGTGGCGGGCGTAGCGCATGAACTGAATACACCGATAGGCAATAGTTTGTTGGTGGCAAGCACTTTAAAAGAGAGAAATGAGGATTTTCTGCGCTCAGTGCAATCGGGTAGTTTAAAACGATCTGAGATGGAAAAATACTGCACCAGTTCCACTGAGGCGATGGAGATCATCCTGCGTAATCTCGATACATCGGCACAGCTCGTCTCCAGCTTCAAACAAATCTCAACTGACCAAACCTCAAATCAAAAACGCACATTTAATTTGTTCAAGTTGTGCGAAGAAATTAGTATGACGCTGGCGGCGCGCATTCGGCGCGAGCAACATCAATTAGTGATCGATGTCGACCCTGCAATCCAAATGCAAAGTTACCCTGGCGCCTTGGGACAAGTGCTGAGCAATTTAATTATTAACGCGGTAATTCATGGCTTTGATGGCAAACCGGGTGGTGAGATTCGCATCAGTGCACAGAGTATTGGGACTCAGAAAATCAGTTTGCGCGTGAAAGACAATGGCAAAGGTATCGCCAGCAAAAATCTGAATCGCATTTTTGAACCCTTCTTCACCACCCGCTTAGGGCAAGGTGGCAGCGGCTTGGGCTTGCATATCAGTTACAACATCGTCACTTCAGTGCTCGGTGGTTCTATTGCGGTAAGTAGTATCGAAGGCGATGGTGCTGCTTTTCAACTCGAACTCCCGCTTGATGCACCAACATTTCAAGATGCTGCCTTAGACGAGTCTGGCAAACCCAGATCGACTTGATTGACATTCACAACTTGGCGTAATTCCGGCACCCGTCCGACAAACATCTCACGATCATGCCAGCCTTGGGCTCGCACGGGCACCAACCAATAACCGTCTTCATCATGTGCAATCCAATATGGGGGTTGCTCCAAATACTCATAAAAGACGATCATCTTGATGCCCTTGTCGTTATGATTTAACGCACCGCAAACACTGGATAACGACGCCATTCTGGTTCGTGGAAACGCTTACCATTGGCAAAAATAAAGTCGAGCACCGCCGTTTGATTCGAGAGCAATTCAGGATGTGCCGTTTTCCATGCATCAAACTTTGCCGCTAGTTCTGGCTCGGTTTGCAACATATCGTAGGCACTGTCTTCGAATACGTAATCCGAGAAGGCTTCTTTCTTCTCCAATACGCTATTGAAAAAGCCCCAGCGGAAGAAACTATCGTGGGCTAGCGGTTCGAGGGTCTCGACAGCATAGCGTGCATTAGCTTGATTCAAATACACCAAGACATCGCCTGCTCGTGCATGCACGGTTTCATGTTTGATTTCTAGCTGCATATCATCATGGAACATATGGCCTTCATAGGCGTGTGGACGGCTGGCGACACTCTTCACGTGGTAGACCTGCACTTGCATCGTTTGATCCGCTTCCAAGACTTTGAGCTCGACGCCATTCCAACGCAAACGCTCAATTGCTTCACGCCATGCTTGCGGAATCAGATACGCTTTAGGCGTCTGCACTACGACATCAGCCACAAAATTATCGTAGTAAGCGATATTTTTTTCCCAAGGCTTGCTACGGTCATAGGAAAGGCGTGTGTAATTACCGATCTTACTTGGAGAATAAACAGCCTCGTAGCCTTTAAAGCGGAAAGTCGAAGGTCTTGTGTGATCCGCCTTCCAAGTGACTGGCCATTGCGTCTTGTTTTTAGCCGCTGTGCGTGCCGCTAAGCGCAATGCTTGAATCTCCGCCGCGTTGGCAATCGTAAAATCTAGGACAACCTCTACCAATGCACGCATCGATGCATAACGATCGGCATAAGGCTTCAACATATGTGTTTCGGGCATGAAACCAATTGTATGGTGTAATGCAGCGAAGCCTGTGGAAAAACGCGGCACTTCTAAGAAATCTTCTATGCCATCGTCAGGTGTCTCTTTGACTGGATTCACGTAAGGGCAAGTTGGCCAGCCACGCTTTTCCATCTGCGTGTAAATCTCGGGCAGCATGGTGTTGCGGAGGTAAGGCCCCAAACCATCACCGAGTTTATCTGCCTGAGTTTGAATCAAGGTCATGGTGTAGCTATAGTCAGCACCATTCGAGGTGTGGGTATCGACCATCACATCGGGGTCCCACTCAGTAAAGAAGCGGTTGAACACGCCAGCCGCCAAGCTATCGCACTTAATGAAGTCGCGATTCAAATCCAAGTTGCGGCCATTGGCACGGAAGCCGAACATTTCGGGCCCATCTTGATTCACACGCGAGGTGTTTTGACGATTCAAACTGCCATCGACGTTATACACAGGAATAAATAAGAAGACTGTTTCTCCTAATGCCGCACGACGTTCTGCTTGCAAACAAAAATCGCGTACCAAGGCCATGCATGAATCAATGCCTTCTGGTTCGCCTGGATGAATGCCATTATTGTTGAAAAAGATGGGGCGCCCTGCTGCTTTCAAACGATCACGATCAAACTCACCATCGGCGGTGATCACACCTGCATGCATAGGCACGCCGCCATCGGACACGCCGATCTGAAAAAATTTCAGCACATGGGGAAAATCTTCTGCCAATGTTTGATAGAAAGGAATACAGTCAGCCCAAGTCGTGGTTTGATTTTGATTCCCCAACTCAAACGGTGTAGGATAAGCGTGATTTGTTGTCATTTTCGATAGGCCTTGCATGCAAGGGATAAGTCCAAGAATGGCGCAGATTGTAGCACCCTAGCCTAAAAATTTTGAACGCATTATTGCATTCGCTACCAAACGAAACACCTGAATTTAGCTCACCGCTCATGCAAAGCCAAGATCTACTGCTGTTAGTCACCCGCCAAATGCCCTATGGCAAATACGAAGGTCGATTGCTCGCCGACTTACCGGGCCATTATCTTGGCTGGTTCGCCCGCGAAGGATTTCCAAAGGGTGAAATCGGTCGGCTACTAGAACTCATGTACGAAATTGACCATAACAATCTACGAGATCTACTCAAACCACTCAGAAAATAAGTTCCCGATATCCGCAAAATCGCCCAAAGTACTGCGAGATAACCTTTAGCCTCGCATCTGATAATCCCTTCGATTCATTTTTTGAAATTTATCCTCTTCACAACGACACTGCGATCCAAGTTGATCGCCAACGAGAAAACATCCTCCGAAACTGGCGAACACTTAGGAATTTTTGCAAAGAATTTGATTCACTCGTCGTCTATTCAAAGAGGTTCACATGTCTACACTCAAACACGCGATTTGCACCGCTTTGTCGATCTCCGCATCGTTGAGCGCCCTCGTTTTTGCTGGAAATGCACATGCGAACGATACAACCGTTGGTGCTTCGTGGGCGGTACGCACCAATTCCGATTTGGGCTGTGCTGTCGGTGCTCCATGCGAACGTGCTAGCAAAACCAGTGGAAAAATTTATGGCGACTACAGCCTTGCTGTCACTCCTTATAACGGTTTTAGCATCTCTCAAAGCGTAGAGGGCATGCTGTACCAAATCGGTGAAGCAAAAGCCAGTTTTAATACTGGTAACGGTGTCAGAAGTGGCAACGGCAAATCAAGTGGTGCAGGTGTATTTTACAAAGTAGATCTGGGCACAGACGACTTCGGTGTTACGGCAAAACTGGGAGCAAGCTATGCCCGCGGCTCAGTCAATTTTATCAATGGTGGTTCTGACTCGCAAAACGCATGGTTCTTACCTGCAGGCGGCTTAGGCTTACGCCTCAACCTCAACAAGAATGTGATGCTAACCGCCGACTGGGACCGTTTACCTACCAAATACAGCAGCACAATTAGTAAAAAAGCGAACAACGATATGTATTCAATCGGTGTCGCATATAAGTTCTAAAGAGAATACGAACGGTAAATCGAATCGCATAAGGAAAAACCATGCGCCAGCGAGCAAGCCGTAACGCTTCAAATCGCTTAGTCTAGATGCAGTGCGTAAGTGAACTTTGGCTTCCCGCAGCCATACTCAAGTATTAGGTACGGTGGGGACAGGCAACAACGCAATGCGCCAGCAAGCAAGCCGTAACGCTTCAAATCGCTTAGTCTGGATGCAGTGCGTAAGTGAACTTTGGCCTCCCGCAGTCATACCCAAGTATTAGGTACGGTGGGGACAGGCAACAACG
>CANHZI010000091.1 GCA_947464955.1 Oxalobacteraceae bacterium | reverse complement strand
TTTGCAGCCCTTACTTGCCTCCATATCCTGCTTTGTGGCACATTGCTGCTTATGAAAGCAAATTTTACTAATCCATCAAAAACGCAAGAGATATCAGCGAACCGTTTCGCTGGTTTTTGGGTTTTTATACAGCTTCGTTAGGCGTGATGATAAGTCACTGAAAAACTGGTGATAAAAGAGGTCATTGCTAAATGGCGTGGGGGCTCTTTCTCGTTCGAGGTGTAATAAAAAATGGAAATATAATGTTAGAGCGAATTGTACGGTGGCGAGGTACGATCATTACCAATAGTCGTAACCCCGCATGTTTGTAGCTCAAACTGTTTAGTATTGCACCTTGTCTGTAGTGAAAGACCAAGTGCGACTAAAAGGTACGTCATCCGATTTTCCAGTCACAGAGACGGTATATGTGGTTGATAATTTAAATGCGGTTTTGCTGATTAAGTAGACCTCATTGATTGGGATGATTTTATTTGGATCTGATTGGTTAGTGAAAGTCCAAGCATCAAGAGAATTACTGGTGCCTTTTTCGATGATTGTGAAAGACGTAATGGATACATTACGCCCTGCTGCCACCGATACGCTTATGGGGTAGCCCGCGCCTTTCGAGTAGCTTACACCGGGGCTCGGATTGGTGGAAGTCTCGCATAGTTTGCCGAAAGGAACGTCATTGAATGGCCACGGAAATTCACCGCAAAAGATCGGCTTTACGGATACTTGGCCATCACGAGGATAGATAAAGACAAAATTAGAATCATTGTTTTGTTTGGTCTTATATCCATAATTGGCTACACCATAGTAACCATTATCACCATTGCAATTAGCGTCAACACACTGTGAAGCGAATCCAATATCTCTCCAAGATTGATTAAAAATTGTTGAGCGATGATACATGCTATTTATTAGATTCTTCATTAGTTCTAATTTTGAGTTCACCTGACCAGATCCTTCTGATACTGCGCCGCTAGTTCCCACAATATACCCAGCGGCTTTTGCTCGATCAGTCGGTGCGATTCCCGTGAAACCAGGATAACTATTTACTTCAATGTGTGGATCAAGCCCAGGTTTACTCTTATTCAGGAAATAGTAATTGGCGTGTGACGCCGCTGCTTTAGTTAACTCAGCGCTATAAGCAAGCTTGCCCAAACCGCCTAGTGAGCGTTCATTGTTTAAATAATTAAAAGCAAGCATATCGTCAGAGCCTTCCGCGAACGGAGGCGTTGGAACTGTCAACTGCAAGTCAGCAGGGAAGAACTTGCAAGTAGGGTAGTCGTTCGCACCATTGGCACAAGTCTTAACGACGGGATCGGTTGGCGTAGAAGTGGAACCTCCACCGCCACCGCAAGCGGTCAAGAGAGTTGCTAAGGCGATGCTTGTGAGCGCGAGGACTGATTTTGTATTTTTGGTTTGCTTCATGATCTTTTCCTTAGATTCTGCGAAATCGTTTTTTGCCACATGACTAATTCTACCTAGATTCTTGTAATATCAACCCTAAATTTCATGTGCATTTCAAAATAAAAAAAGGCATTATGTGGACACATAATGCCTACTGAGGGACTAAAATCAAAGTGGTAAATTTAAGGGGTTACTGTCACTAAGACATCGGTAAAAACTATATCCGTGTTGCCAGCCGTAGTTGGCGCGTAACTCACACCTAACCGGAAAAAAGTAGTACAGATTCAGTTCCAGCGACACTCGGCGCAAGGAAAGAAATCGCATTCCGATTTGCACCGCCAATTGTTACTTGAGGACCAAAAACTTGCGTCCATGAGTAATAAAGCGAATAGCCTGATTGTCCCGTCGTGTTGATCGATGCAAGTCCAGGTGAGGCAGCTTTGAAAGACGCTGACGCACCACCAGTGATAGTGATAGGCGGCAAATTATCTTCCTCTAGTCAAAGCGATTGCTGGTTCGCTAGGCTTTAAGCTGGACGATAATTCTACGAGGCGGATGAACTCTGCACGATGACCAAACTTATCTTCACCGCGCGCATCACGCGCCAATTTGAGGATGTTGCTCGCAGAAAAATCGCCAATCAAGGGGCTACCGCGTAACCATTGTGACCAGGCAGCGACAGCGGTGGCAAAACGGAAGTCTTTATCGGTGTTTTCGATCGCTTTTGCCTGCGCCGCTTTGATGATGGGCACTTGCACCAAAATACTCTTGCTCTCGCCAGGATTCTTGTAGCGTAGTTTGAGCCATGCTAATTCATTTTTGAACTGACTATTCGCAATGCTATTGAGCTCGCCAATTTGTCTCTGATTACGCTCGCCATACCGCAATGGGTCGACGTTGCCGTTGCTACCCGTTGGGACAATTTCATAAAGTGCAGTCACTGTGTGGCCCGCGCCGATATCACCAGCATCAACTTTATCGTCATTGAATTGTTCACGAGTTAAGGCGCGTAATTCGTAGCCGATGAGTCGATATTCAGCGACGTTTTTAGGATTGAATTCCAACTGCAGCTTTAAATCTTGAGCGATCGTAGAAAGCGTTGAAGTAAACTCGTTCACCAGAACTTTGTGGGCTTCTTGTAAGCTATCGAGATAGTGATAACTACCGTCGCCATTGTCAGCGAGTTTTTTCATCAGCGCATCATTGTAGTTGTGATCGCCCACGCCTAAAGTACTTAGACTAATGCCGGATTTACGTTCACGTTCAACCAAGGCTTTGAGCTCGTTCGGATCCGTCACGCCGACGTTCAAATCACCATCGGTAGCAAGCAATACACGATTGATCCCACCGTCTATTTTCGCTGCGCGAGCCTGCTGGTAAGCTAGACGTAATCCACCTTCACCATTGGTGCTGCCGCCAGAGAGCAGTTGGTCGATGGCCATCATAATCTTCTCTTTTTCGCTACCAGATGTTGGTGGTAAGACGACACCGGTGCCATCGGCGTAGGTCACCAAGCTTACTCGGTCTTTGGCTCGCAATTGTGAAGTTAAGAGTTTTAAAGCTGACTTTATCAATGGCAGGCGTTCGGATGGTGACATCGACCCCGAAACGTCGACCAGAAATACCAAGTTGGCTGGAGGAAGTAACTCTTTGGCGACATCTTTACCTTTGATGGCAACCCGCATCAATAAGCGATCTTTGTTCCAAGGCGAGACACTGGTCTCGGTATGCACACTGAAAGGATGCGCAGAATCCTTAGAAGGGAGTGCATATTCATACGAGAAGTAATTGACTAATTCTTCCGTGCGTACAGCATCCTGTGCAGGCAAGCTACCTTGTTGCAGGAAACGTCGCACATTGGCATAACTGCCTGTGTCAACATCGGCACTGAAAGTTGATACTGGTTCGTCATCGACCCGCTTCCACGCATTTTCTGTGTAGTGTTGGTATTTGGCGGTATTACTGCTCGCTTGGGGGTAAGAATAATCGACACGTCCGTATGGTGCGGAGGCCTTGGCGAGTATTGCTTGATTTGACGTTGAGTATAATGGCATTGCTTCCTTCATCCGGGATCCTGTCACTTCTACTTTCTGCATTACAGGAGCTGCCGGCGCGATTTGCCTTGGCTCGGCAGGCGGATGGGCTAGGTCGACCACTAACTTGGAGGGATTGAAAACTTCTTCTCTGTCATCGCCTTTTGTTACTTTTGTTACTTTTGTTACTTCGATACTTTGTGGATTGGCGCCCAAATTCAGCGTGCCCGTCAGTAAGCTCGCGCTTGTAATCTGTGGTTTGTCGAGGCTAGCCGTAAAAGTCGAGCCTGTCTTGATCAGTGCAACGGGACGAGAGCCGATTTGCATAATGGGCTGCACAGTTAAGCCCTGATTTATGATTTCAATACTGAGTTTGTTGACGCCTTGTGCAAAGCCGATCGGTAGCTGATAGCGCCATTGGTTTGCGATTTGTTCCAGCGCACTCTTGACTCTTAATTTCAGGACGCGGGCACCGTTGGCTGGAATATCATGAACCTTAAGTTGAAAGTCCGAACGGACGATGATGCCGCGATGATTGACGGATACTTCAGGTTCTTGGTCGAGTTGGTAACTCAGAACCTGCACTCCCTTTGGTAGGGCAATTGTAAGAGGGAAGGCAGCCGGTGTTGCGGTCGCATTATTGATACTAATACGGAGTTCGCTTACTGCCGAGAGGCCCTGTACTTGAGTTGATATCCCAACATTTTGTAGTGTAACGGCCTGCTCTGCATTCGCCGTTGGGTGTGGAATAAATTCTGGGGTCGAATGATGAGTTGGATGACTAACAGCGATAGGTAAAACTGAGGCACCTAAGAGTGCGATTAAAAGTGGTCGCAACATTTTCTTCTCCTATTATCCGGATTGACCGTGGTAATGACTTAAACGGAGCACTCGGAAAAAAGGGGTTAAGAAAATTAAAAAATAGTTGGCGCTTAGTTTTTTGCTTTGAAGTGTAGACTTTATATTAAAATTAATCCTAGCTTCTAAAAAGTTTTTATTTTTTCGATTTCTGCTTGCGTTCTAAGTCGTCCATTTTTTTCTGTAATTCCGGAGGAAGTCTTGATTGTGGGTAGTTCTCTTTAAAATCTTTCCACAGTTGTAAGGCATCCAAGGGGCGACCAAGCTTGATTAATTGTTCCAATTTTACGCTAATCACATCGACCGTTTGGGTTGCGACGCTGAATCGAGGTGCCTCGATCGGTGCTTGTGGTGCAACATTATGCGGTGGATTGATCGCTTCCACTGGCGCCGCCTTTGCCACTGCTGGAGCTGGCGGTGCTGCGGGCATTCTTGCTTCCGGTGCCACGGCTTTCGCGAGGGCTTGGTCTGCCTGGGAGAGGCGAATGTTCGGTTCGTACACTTCCTTCACCGCATACAGCTCGGTCTTGGCCGCTATACGGTCCTCGGTATTTTCTGACCTAGTTAGACTCTGAACAGCGTTGCTACTTTCCACGTCCATCCGTTTGATGGACGATCCAGTTATCTCCACACGTTGAAAGCCCTTGTTCGCGACGTCGCGTGCGGCATTGGCTTTCGCTTCAAATGTACCTGAGGCGTAGTTCGCTACGATTGCCGGATTGGGGCTAATCTGCTTTGGCTTTTCTTCTATGGCTCGACTGATGTCGATCGCGCGTGCATCGCTAATGGGGGACGTGACTTCGCGGTTCTGTGCTTGGTCTGATCGGTTCTTTTTCTCATCTCGAGTTCTGAGTTCCTCGCTGAGTGCTAACTTTGTTTCCTCAGCCTTTGCGGCCTTGGCTGAAGATGTTCGGGCTGCCATACGTTCACGCGTTTTTTTCTCAGTGAGCATGGCAATGTCACTGGCCATTTTCTTACTATCGAAAGTCGATGGTTGTTCGGCACGTGCAATGACTTGTCCATTGGTAGGCGGTAAAGTCGCAGGTAAAGTGTTGTCACTCGATGTACTCGCATCTTGCTTCAGTGGTTTGCTTGCCTCGTTCGCCTTCGCTGTCTCCTGGCTGGCGGTAGGAAGATTGCCTAAGACGCTTGGCGACTCTGGTGAATGCAGGCTGACCGTGGCCACCAGCAGGGCCATCGCGCCCACAGGCACAAACCAAAATTGTTTGAGTGTTTGTTCTAGGCTTCTAAAGAAATGTTGACGTGGCGCTTGAGCTGTCTTTTCAACGGCGGCAAGGTTCTTTTGCTGCGCTTGCTGTTGAGCTTCCTGCTGCAATGCTTGTTCGATTTTGTTCAAGATGGCAGCATCGAGCTCAGCGGATGGTTCTACTTGAGGCAGTGCACGCAAGTGTTTCATCAGCGCCTCGTGCTTAGCATCGTCGCCCATCGTATTGAGCTTATCTTGTGGCGTGGTCATGTTAATTCCTCCACCCTAGGTTCAGGGTTAGCGAAATGTTGTCGCAGCTTTTGCATGGCGTAGCGCAAGCGACTTTTGATCGTTTCGACAGGAACGGCGCTAATTTGCGCGATCTCTTCCAGACTCAGATCATTAAACTGCTGCAGTACTAAGGCTTCTTTCTGCACACTTGGCAACTGGTCTATCGCCTGGTGCAGGGCTTGGGCTTGCTGCTTGCTCATCATCTGTGCCTCAGGGTTTTGCGCCTTAGCGTCATTCGTTGTCGCCTGCAAGTATTCAGGCTCGGTTTGCGTTGAATCGACATAGGCTACAAATGCCGAATCGCCAGCTTCGTCGTGCACAAGATCACTCGCTAACACGAGTTGATGTTGCCGCATTAAATCGATCAAGCGATTCTTCGCGATTTGATACAAGTAGGTTTTGAAGCTGGCACTGGGGTGATACTGTGCTCGGGCATTATGCAACGCTGTCCAACTATCTTGCATGACCTCATCGACCCACTCAGTACGTGGTGAGCGCCAAGCGATGAAGCGGTATAAGGGTTTGCTGTGACGTTGATACAGCTCTTTGAACGCCCCAAAATCACCATCGCAATAGCGCAGCATCAAGTCTTCATCACTAAGGATGTTGGCTTGTTGCAGATGGCTAATATCGGGTGAATTCATGCGGCGCAGTGTAGCCCACTTCAAATTGAGTGACAATCTCTATCGATTTGCTTGTTGTTCATTAATATTATATTCGACCTAATTGTGTATTTATTTAATATTTGACGAATGATAAGTGGTGCGGCATGCTAACGTCTATCGTCAACCTCATTGCTATGAAGAGAAAAGAATATGCCAGCTTATCGCTCAAGAACCACGACCCACGGACGCAATATGGCCGGAGCGCGCGCACTGTGGCGTGCCACCGGTATGAAAGACGGTGATTTTGATAAACCGATTATTGCTGTCGTCAATTCCTTTACGCAATTCGTTCCTGGCCATGTGCATCTGAAAGATCTCGGACAAATGGTGGCGCGCGAAATTGAAGCCGCAGGTGGTGTGGCGAAAGAATTTAATACGATTGCCGTCGATGACGGTATCGCGATGGGACATGGCGGTATGCTGTATTCCTTGCCTTCACGTGAACTGATTGCAGACTCAGTCGAGTACATGGTCAATGCCCATTGCGCAGATGCCATGGTCTGTATTTCGAATTGCGACAAAATTACCCCTGGCATGCTGATGGCAGCGATGCGTTTGAATATTCCTGTGGTGTTTGTGTCGGGCGGCCCGATGGAAGCCGGTAAGGTATTAGAAACGCTGCATCCGAAAGATAATGGCGTGCAAAAAATCATGAAGATCGACTTGGTCGATGCCATGATTAAAGCCGGCGATAGTAAAGTGAGTGACGAAGAAATTGGTCGTATCGAACGCTCTGCTTGTCCCACTTGCGGTTCTTGCTCGGGCATGTTCACCGCGAATTCCATGAACTGCTTAACAGAGGCCTTGGGCTTGTCTTTGCCAGGCAATGGCACGATCTTGGCAACTCATGCCGATCGTAAAGAATTATTCTTGCGCGCAGGGCGTTTGATTGTTGAACTCGCTAAGCGTCATTACGAACAAGATGACTACAGCGTTTTGCCACGTTCGATTGCCAATAAAGCGACTTTTGAAAATGCGATGGCATTGGATGTCTCGATGGGCGGCTCCACCAATACCGTCTTGCATCTGTTAGCCGCTGCAAATGAAGCTGGTGTTGATTTTACGATGGCCGATATCGATCGTATTTCACGTAAGGTTCCTTGTTTGTGCAAAGTGGCACCAATGACCGACAAATATCATATCGAAGACGTGCATCGCGCTGGCGGTATTATCGCCATTCTCGGTGAATTGGCGCGTGCCGGTTTGTTTGATACTTCGCGTCCGACCATACATGCTGCAAGTTTTGCTGAAGCGATCGCGAAGAATGATATTGCGGTCAGTGATGACCCTGCAATAAAACAATTATTTTTGGCTGCGCCGGGTGGCGTACCAACGCAAGTCGCGTTCTCGCAAAATAAACGTTTCGATAGCTTGGACTCTGATCGTGCCAATGGTTGTATTCGTGATTACGAACATGCCTATTCTAAGGATGGTGGTCTTGCGGTTTTATATGGCAATCTGGCGGAGAAAGGTTGCATTGTTAAGACTGCCGGTGTCGATGAGAGCATTCTGACTTTCGCAGGTAAAGCACGTGTGTTTGAAAGCCAAGATGCAGCAGTCGAGGCCATTTTGGGTGATACTGTCCATGCTGGTGATGTTGTCATTATTCGTTACGAAGGCCCGAAAGGCGGACCGGGTATGCAAGAGATGCTGTACCCAACCTCATACATCAAATCGAAAGGCTTGGGTAAAGCATGCGCCTTGTTTACTGACGGTCGATTCTCAGGTGGATCGTCGGGCTTGGTGATTGGTCATGCCTCACCCGAAGCTGCCGAAGGTGGTGCGATTGGTTTAGTAGAAGAGGGCGATCGTATTTTGATCGATATCCCTAATCGTAGTATCCGTCTCGATATCAGCGATGAAGCCTTAGCCGCGCGTCGTGCGGCGATGGAAGCAAAAGGTGCGCAAGCGTGGCAGCCAGTAAATCGTGATCGTTATGTGTCGCAAGCTTTGCAAGCCTATGCGGCATTGGCAACATCGGCAGATCGTGGCGCAGTCCGTGACATTACGCAGTTACGTCGATAGAGACGAAAAAAGCAGTCTCGAATTTACGAGAATAAGCGAAAAGGCGACTATGGATTGGTCGCCTTTTTTTGTCGTGCAAATCTACATTTGGAAACCAAGTAGACGGACCAAGTAGTCAGTCAGCCCATTTACGTAACGCGCAATAGGTAGAATCTCGGTTCCCATAAAATTTTCCATCAATAAAATTCCGATGAGTACAAGCATGCCGAAGCTGTACATACGATTGGCGGCAGCGGGACTGATGCGATTAAAGAAGGTCGTGTAGAGATGCGAGCCATCAAGCGGCGGCAGAGGGATCATATTAAAAATCGCAAGGCCAAAATTAATGACCGCCCATAATGCGAGAGTATTGATATAGACAAAGATCGCATCGATATTATTGGCGTCAGCAAAGCTGAAAATGCCACGCGCAACAAGCAGGGAAGCAATGCCTAGCAAGAGATTCGATAGTAGGCCTGCAATCGAAATTAAGATCTCATCACGATGTTTCTGTTTGAGATTGTCAGGATTAAATTGCACCGGTTTGGCCCAACCAAATCCCAAAACCAAAATTAGCAAGGTCCCGAATGGGTCTGAGTGCTTGAGTGGATTGAGCGTAAGTCGGCCTTGGTCTTTTGCTGTTGTATCTCCAAGCTTAAAGGCCGTGTAAGCATGCGCCTATTCGTGTATGGTCAGGCCAATAATGACCGCTAGGAGAATGCTGAGCATTCTATCGAAATCGAAATTCATAGACATCCTGTTGATTGGTGTTCGAGAATATGGATAGGCACTTGAGCTGGCTTAGCTGGCTTAGCTGGCTTAGCTGGCTTAGCTGGCTTACTCTGGCGCAGAAATACGCTACAGTAGAGATGGTGGCGAAAATGCACAATAACAAGCTTGTGACGCGACTATACCTTAAGCTATCTGCGACAACTCAAATTTCTGAGAAAGAAAAAATGACTTTTGCACCGATCCTTTCAAGTGATGATCCTCGCTTGCGCTTGATTGCCAGCCCGGTTCTCGACGTCTTTGATGTTGAGTTTCGGCAGCAAAGCGAGCTATTGAAATTCAGACTTGATGCGTTTCGCCAGCAATATGGTTTTGGGCGCGGAATTGCTGCCCCTCAGCTGGGCATCAGCAAACGTTTTATCGCTTTGAATTTAGGGCAGGGCAGTTTTACTTTGATCAATCCGGAAATCATCTGGCGCAGTGCTAGGACCTTTACCATGTGGGACGATTGCATGTGTTTTCCAGATACTTTGGTCAAAGTACGGCGTTCTGAGTCGATTTCCTTGCGTTTCATCGACGAGAATGGAGAGACTATTGAATGGCAAGAACTTGATCGTTCACTTTCCGAGCTCTTGCAGCATGAGCTGGATCATCTCGATGGCATTTTGGCGCTCGATTTGGCTTTGGATGATCAATCCAAAGTTTCGCGCCAAGAGTTTGAGTCACATCGTGCGAAGTTTCAATGCCAAGTTGATTACGTGATTCCTTCGCCAGCAATCGCGTGAACAAGGGGCAAAAGGTCGATCAACCAAGCACTTTAGTGAGCTCGCTCAAGTCCCGTTGCGACTGAGTCTCGCTGAGTCGTTTATACTCTTACTTTTTAGCGATCGAGGTAATTATTTTTTTATTATCGATCGCGGCTGGTGTGTGGTCTTCTCGATGTGCGGGAAGACAGACCGTGAGAATACTATGTCGATTATAGATTTGCCTTTGAATTCTGAAGAACAGGCATTGGAATTTGTTGATAGCTGCGATTTGCCGACGACTTGGGCAACGTTTCGTATGCATGGTTTTGTTGAACCTGCAACCGGTAAAGAGCATGTGGCCTTGAGCTTGGGTGATGTTACTGATGGCAAGCCAGTTCTGACTCGTATCCATTCTGAATGTCTGACGGGTGATGCTTTGTTTAGTCAGCGCTGCGATTGTGGTCCACAATTGGAAGCGGCGATGCAAAAGATCGCAGCGGAAGGACGTGGCGTAATTTTGTATTTACGTCAAGAAGGCCGTGGTATTGGTTTGTTGGCCAAGATTCGTGCTTACCATTTGCAAGATGATGGGGCAGACACGGTAGAAGCTAATCAGAAGCTCGGTTTCGCCGCCGACTTACGTAATTACAGCCTATGCGACCCTATGCTCAAGCACCTTGGCATTAGTAGCGTCAAACTGATGACCAATAATCCACGTAAAATTTCGGCATTGCAGAATATGCAAGTTAAGGTCGAGGAGCACGTGCCTTTGATCATTGCGCGCAATCAGTTCAATACCCGCTATCTGGAAACGAAAGCAGAAAAATTAGGCCACATGCTGGCACCAGATTTATAGCGATTCTTAAGCGCGCTTAGCGATGTAGGAAATTTGGATCCCAAATTGGATCAGGGTCTTTAGACACCACGAAACGACTGTTTTCGTATTGAATCGCCATCACCTCATTAGCTACGGCTTTGGGCAAGCCGCGTCGCTTTGTCGGGCGATTCTGAATAAACAAAGACTCTAGATAATTTTTCAAGTAACCAGGATCACCCGCAAACAGGCAAATCTTCTGCCATATATGTGGGTATTGGGTTTTGATCAATTTTTCTGGCGTGATACGTTCAATCGCCGCCAATGACAAAGCATTTGGATTGCCATGTTCGACTTTCGTGAAAACTTTGCCGCTGGTGATATCTTCCTCTGGGAAGAGCTTGCCTATGGTGTGCAAACTGCTCTCAGCTTTAGGCGAGTTGAGATCAGAAAATGGGGCGAGAGTGCGTAGTACCTGTTCGTAGGTGGGAAGTGCTGCCCGTTTCCAACGAATATTCTTAATGCCCGCGCTCTTGAGTAAGTGGCGAGTTGGGTATTCATCTTCATCCACATCATTGTCGTCCTCGAGGATGATGACGCAAAGAAGTTCTAGATTCTTATCAAAAATACCAAAATCGACATGGCGAGATTGCAATTTCTGGCGCATGATCTGGCGTTTTTTCTCGTTGCTGATATGTGCTTCGAGAATTGCGGCAACCTGGACCTTGGGGAAAATGCTGCAGTTGGGCAGTGCCTTTATGAGCCGTTTGAAAAACACTTCTTCTTCGACAGCAAAGAATTTCCGCTTCTCAAAATCCGGCTCGGATTTAGAATCTTTATCTAGAAAATGAGAAAACATGGGACCTCCCTTCTTCACTGGCGTTGCGTTTCAAACTTGCATTAATACAGTTTTACACCAAGGGCTGCACTATAGACTGCTTTCGACAAAATGCAATCGACCAATAGGTTGATTTCATCGAAAGGCTGATGCAGTCTGATAAGCGGTATCCGATCTATCTAGGTCTGGTGTCGGCAATTTGCTCGCAATCTTTAGATCAAGATGCGCCTCGTTGCCGGCATTTTCGGACGTAAATGGAGTTTCTATTATATGTTGATTCTTAACAAGAGACACAATAACACTCAGATTTTGAGCTGATAAAACACATATTTACAAAATTTAATATTGCCCCATGTAGTCTTTTTTACCCAGTTCGACACCATGATGACGCAGGATTGCATAGGTCGTTGTCACGTGGAAGAAGAATTGTGGCAAACCATAAGCAAAAAGATAGTGGTCACCCTGAAGTTTTTTCTCTTTTGGGGTACCTGGACGCAACACGATTTCCAGCCCTTCGCTGCCTGTAAATTGGGCTTGGTCTAGACCGCTCAGAAACGCCAAGGTTTTGTCTAAACGTTGTTGCAGGTCGTCGAAGCCAAGCTCATTATCAGCAAATTCAGGCAGCTCTGCTTTTGCCAAGCGTCCTGCTACGCTTTTCGCAAAGTCAGCGGCAATTTGAACTTGGCGGATTAAGGGGAACATATCTGGTGCTAAGCGAGCTTGTAAGAAAACTTGATCATCGATTTTCTTTTCTGCCGCATGAGCTTGGGCTTTATGCAAAATAGATTTGAGGCTACCTAGCATTTGTTGAAAGACGGGGATAGAGGCACGATACATAGGATGGGTCATAGCATTCATTCGTTCAAGGTAAGGATTGATGTGCACAGCAAAACGCCCAAAGCATACAGTAAGTGTGCTTTGGGCGTTGGTGATGCTCGATTCTAGTGAGAAGGGAGCAGATTCGATTTAAGCAAATGCTGGCAATTGATAGCCTTGGATATCGGCCGCTTTTACTAAGTCTGCGAGGTAGGCATGCGTTGCTTTACGACCTTCCATATCCGTCAAGTAAGCTTGCAGACGTTCTTTCACTTCGTCGAAGCTGACCAAGTCACCGCCTTTACGATCTGTCACTTGAATGATGTGGTAGCCGAATTGGGTTTCGATTAATTCTGGTGTGATTTGACCTGGTTCTGTGCTGAACACGGCTTGTTCGAATTCTGGCACCATCTGACCGCGACCGAATTGACCTAAAGCGCCACCCTCTTTACCAGAAGGGCAAGCTGAGTGCTCTTGTGCCATTGCAGCGAAAGCAGCTGGATTTTTTTGCAGATCAGCCAAGATACCTTCTGCTTTGGCTTTGACCAAACTCGCGCCTAGGCCCTCACCTGGTGTGAACAAAATGTGGCTTGCCGCAGCCATTTCACCTTGCATGAAGCTCGCGCTGTTTTCGTCGTAGAAGCTACGGCAGCTCGCTTCATCGACTTCATTAAAACTGACCTCTTGTTGCAGCAACGTGCCGATGGTTTCTTCATCGCTGCCAGCTGAAACACCAACTTTTGCTGCTTGATCCAACATCAATTTACGCAAGATCAGTTCTTGAATAGCGCTATCGCGCAGGTGTTCGCCTTCTGGATGGCCAGCAGCGCGGGCACGGTTCATTTCAGCGGCAATCGTTGCTTCATTAATTTCTGTGCCGTTAACGCTAATAGTCATGATGATCCTAACAAGAGATGAAATAAAAATAAAAAACTAGATCGCGGCTTGTCCGCTTGTAGTCCGTAATGGAAATCTCAGTAAAAAGCGCTGAGAACTGTAAACAGCTCGTAATTATGGCCAAAATGTCGAATTTCAAGCGTATTTTTCGGCAAAAGCCACAAAAATACCTGTTTTCAAGCAAAATTTAAGCAAAATTTCTCAAACTAGAGCTGAAATTTCAATGTTTCGCGGCTTAATTCTCAGTTTGGCGCCGTAACTGTGCTTGTAAATCGGCAATCTGTTGTCTAAGTGCTTGGTTTTCTGCACGCAAACGCTCAAGTTCGGAGGTGTCTGAGCCATTTTGTGGCGGCACGCTGTTCATCTCGGCATGCTGTTGACCGTGTTCTGTCTCTGGATTGAAGCTGTCGTTCTTTTCAGCGGCGTTCGTCTCCTTCGCTGGGCGAGGGGTACGGTTTTCACGTAATTGTCGAGCCGCCTGCTGTAGTTCTTTTTTGCCTCCGGCCACGGCTGCGACTTGTTGTTCGCTTGGCAGTGCTGCGATCGTCGCAGCGGTATTGATAGAAATTGTGCCAGCACGAACGGCTTCGACGAGCTCGGGTGTCGCGGCTTTACGTATCTTCTCAATTTGCGCCACTGCGGGTTTGCTTAAGCCTGCGACTTTCGCGATCTCTTCACGAGTTTCTACCGAGACGGGATCTGGTTCTTTTACCGCAAGTTCAGCTTCAGCCACTTTCTCTTGCTTGCTTTGTTGTTTGCGACGTTCGGTGATGATTTCTTTCTTACGCAAAGCCAAAACGCCACGTTGGAAATTCGATACGCTGCGTCGCGCTAAGTGGTTATCAATCATCCATAGCATAACGTCCTCTATGCTAGCGAATTGATCGTTTTGTTTGGTTTGAAAGGGAATCCCGTGTTTTTGACAAATTGTGTAACGATTGTGACCATCAATCAGTGTTTCGCCCCACAACACCAAGGCGTCACGACAACCTTCTTTTAACAGGCTACGTTCGAGCGCGAGAAATTCTTGTGTGGTCAGCGGGTCGATATAGTCGCGTAGTTCGGGATTGATGATGATATTCATAGTGCTCATAATGCGGAAAGTACTGTTGCGGCACGGACGAGCATATGATTGCCCGTCAGTGTGAGGAAAAATCAAAAGATCAGCACTTTACAGCATTCCCTTGATGCGGTCATAGCCGGATCGGCTCACGGGTAATATTGCACCACATTGCATCACAGCTTGATAGCTATCTTTGCTGGCACGTTCCAGACATTTAAGAGCAGAAAGGCGGATGATGACGGAGCGATGAATGCGTACAAAATGTTCGGTGTGGAGTTGTTTCTCTAGATCTGACAGACTCTGGGTTTTCATCAATGACTTACCAAGGTAGTGAATTTGTACGTAGTCGTCTTGTGCTTCGATGTAGTCAATTTGTTCAAATGGAATCACAAAAGTTTGACCGCGATCGCGTACTACTAGCCTTTGACTTTGCTGGCTTTGTTGTGTGACTAAGGCGGGTACTTTTTCATCACTTTGGGCAATCAGTTTTCGGGCTTTCGTTAGTGCCTCGTCGAACCGTTGCTGTGAATAAGGTTTGAGTAGATAGTCGATCGCATGTTGATCAAAAGCTTTCAGCGCATATTGATCATAGGCAGTCGTGAAGATCACGCCTTGTTTTCTTTGTGTCGCGTCGAGTACCTCAAAGCCATTCAGTTTCGGCATTTGTATGTCGAGGAAAACTAAGTCTGGCTGCTGCTCCGAGATCGCATCAACCGCCTGTAAGCCGTTTTCGCATTCGCCAATGATTTCGATGTCAGTATGTGTTTTGAGATATTCGCGAATCAAGCGACGAGCGAGGTCTTCGTCGTCAACGATTAGCGTGCGGAGTGTGTTCATCATGGGCCCTGAACTATTTTTCTAAAGGTAAAGCGATTTCAACGCGAAAGGCTGATAAATCTTTAGTCCAATCGACTCGGCATCGTTGTCCGTAAAGGCTAGCAAATCGCGAACGTAGGTTTTTGAGTCCAGTTCCAGTACCTTCGCTAGCACTGCTTTCTGGATCAATAGGATTTTCGATGGCAATATATAACCATTCATCTCGTACTTTACTCGTTACGGTAATTGTGCCGCCGTCAACCAGATCTCGTATGCCGTGTTTGATCGCATTTTCGAGTAGCGGCTGTAAAATCATCGGAGGGATGCGACAAGTCGGACTTATTTCATCGAGCTCAAAATTCGCTTGTAACTTTTTGCCAAAACGGATTTTTTCGACTGCCAAGAAATGCTGACATAGCTCGATCTCTTGCGCCAGAAAAATTTTCTGTTGGTCTGCTAATGCCAGTGTTTGCCGGAAAAACTGTGCGAGTTCAATCGTCATTTGGCGCGCAGCAGAAGCATCTATCGCGGTGAGTGCGCTAATTGAATTTAAACTATTGAACAAAAAATGCGGATTAATTTGGGTTCTCAACATTTGTAGTTCAGCTTCGCGAGCATAGATTTCTGAGGCTGCTTGGCGTCGCTCAGCTTGACGAATATTGTCAAAGGCAATTAAAACGTCGTAGCACAAGATAGAAAGCAAATAGAGTAGCGCGCCGAGAATGAACGTCAGCCAGAGCAGTGTGGTGCTCAATTCGAAGGCCCAACTTGGTTCGATAAAACGACATAGCTTATGCCATGCATAGGCTATGGAAAGCCAAAGTGCTGCTGAAAAAAATGAACTGCTTCCGAAAAAAGTGAGCCAAGATAAGAAATGGCGTTTGTGTAGAGGTAGCGCTTTACAGACATAGTAAGCAGAGGCAGAGATGAAGCTAAAGCTCAAGCAAACGGGTAAAGTAAAGCAGAGTGCTTGCTGCCAGCCAGTGATCTGGGTCATCACTAACAGCACAGCGAATAGGGCGCCTACGAGCGCCCAAATCAAACTGTTGTAGCAAATTGCTCTGAGATTCGAAAGAAATGGATTCATGGCATCTCAGAGCAAAAAAGAGGGTTCAATATCATCGTTTAAAATTGCGCGATTAGTTTTTGATTTCGACGCCGCCCATCACCGATGTGCCGGTAATGATTAATCGTTTGTTGGCACTCATATTCGGCACCGTCGAGTCATCAATGCCACCGAGTACGGCATTCGCACTATTAACCACGCTCCAGTCGTTAGGGACTTTGAGAGAGATACCGCCCCAAAAAGTGAATACGTTGATCACCGCTTCTGTCTCGATCGAGGCGTTGCGTAAATCAAGTTCAACACCACCCATGACAGCGGTAATATCACCACCGATAAAGTTAGGGCTAGCGATATTGCCTTGGCTGCCACTCATAATTGCTACGATATCGATTTTTCCTTCTTTGTTGTCATTAACTTTAGTGACCGCGATTTCATCCATTGTCTGTTTTGCTTTGTCTTTGAAGATCACCAGGAAGCCAATTGCAATCAAGATCAGAGGCCAAAAATCACGAATTCTAAAGCTGATGACTCCTAAGTTGTTGAGGGTCATGACGGCACCGACGAAGATAAATATTGCACCGATGATATAACCAGAACGTGCTTGGGACTGTGACATTTTGAGGATGCCGCCCACGATGAAAACTGCAGGCCAAAAACTGATCAGGCGTATGCCTTCGAAAATGCGCAGATTGTCGAGCAGGGCGAGGACGCCGACCGCCATAATCAAGATACCAAAGACTAGGCGTTGTTGAGGATCTCTATTTTTGTTTCTCATGTTGTACTCCGAAATGATTCGATAATGTTAGGTGCTGTAGGTAGGGTCTACGCTTAGCAGCGATCAGATTTGTCTTTTGGGCCAAGCGCGTAGGTGATTAAGCTGCTTAAGCCAAGACCAATCAGGAAAATTGGCCAGTGAATATAGAAGTTAAGTCCCCAGAGATTTTCGAACATGCCGTAAATGACGATCGCGAAAGCGATTTGAAAAATTGCGCTAACAGCTTGTTGTAAATCGCGGGCGCGAATCAATCGAATGGTGCCGAGGATGGCTGCGGCGCCAGCCAACAGCTCCCACCAGTGCCAGTTATTGTGAATGTAGCCCATTTTGTAGGCTAAGAAGCCGCAACCAACGAGGATCAACATGATGCCAAATTCGACGTGGTCACCGTTATTTCGTTTTCCAAAGCGAGACATGATATTCCTTTCAATTCGATGTGCTGAAGTATTGACTTGGTAAAGGCTTGCGCCACATCGATAAGGTAAAACAAGCTGAAAGAGAAGTCATGCAGCTTTCGGCGAGTGACGAAAATGGTCGGTGAATGACGAAAAAGTCGAGAATTAACTTCGGTTCGATGAATAAATTTGTCGAAATGTGAGGTTGAGTCGAGGTCCGATCAGGTCTTTTTGTTTGGCGATCGCATGCAACCAATGGCTCTGCATTTCGCCTTCCATGACTAATAGGCTGCCGTGCGCAAGCGCAATTTTTCGCTTGAGCTGAGTATCGATTTTGTGTTTGATTAGGAAGTCTCGAGTGGCCCCAAAGCTCAAGGAGGCGATCGTCGGACATGGTCCGAGTTCCTTTTCATCGTCTGCATGCCAGCCCATACTATCTTGCTGATCTCGATACAAATTGAGTAACACGCTATTGAAGCGCGTATTGCAACTTTTTTCCACTTGTTGCCTTAGTTCATCAAGTGTTGCCGTCCATGGAATCGGTTGAAGCTGCAAGCCAGAGTAGGAATATTGTGCATCTTTGTCGCCATACCATGCACTGAGTCGAGGTTGCGCTCGGACTATGCCTGCTATTCGAATAGAATGCTGCTGCCATGCAACTTCCTGTCGTAATCTGTCAAACAGCTGGTCGGCCACAGTGCGATCGTAATAGTGTTCGCAATAACGTAATTGGGCGTCGGGAAGTGTGAATACTTCGAATGAGGGCTCGACGTCCGAATTGTCGCCAAAAAGTGAGGCTTGCGACATCGGGCTATTTACCAAGCAAACGGTGGCGTTCGTATTCGATATTTAAGATGGTTTTTTGAATTGCGATGTCCATGGCATGGCTCAGGTTTTTGAATTGAAAGCCGACTTGGAATTTGCCGAGCTTAGTTCTTTCAATGAAGGTGATGTGTTGTACGGTCACAGGGCAATGCACATTTGTCTTGTTGAGTAATGTGATCCAAACTTGAGCGACGGTTTCGCCTATGCGTAACGGAGGCTCGCCTTCAGTGATGATACCAAAGCCATCTACACTGATGTCGTGTAAGCGCCAGTCAGCAATGATATTACCTTGATCATCATGCAATTTTGCCCTGAAATCTTGACTAATCGGGGGCAGGTTGCGGTAAAACTCACGCCGCTGCAAACGAATAATCCGTTCAGGAATAGGCACCCAAAATGCCGGATCATCCCCCCACATAAAACGTTGTGGATCGAAGCCGGTGAACTGTACTCGTATGCAATCCGGAAAAGCCATGAAGACACATTGCCTGACTTTTTCTAATTGGCGATTCATATTCGGATCACCGCCTAAATCAAATACCAAGCCATCAGGACGAGCTGAGAGAATTGCGGTCAAGATAAAACTCTGGCCTTGATTGAAGTAGACCGAAACGGGTTCTCTTCGGTGAGCAAGCTCATTGAGAACGCTCAAGATTTCGACCTGTCCTCTTAGGAAAAACCGGTCTTCAATTTCTTGATCGCTCAGTGAAGCTGACATGGAAAGTGCACCCGCAAGTAGGTTAGCCTCGATTATTGCAATAGTTGAATGAAGTGCTCTGCGCTACGTACGATTTTTTTGGATTCCATGCCGAACAAGTCTCTTGTTTCTTGAACTTGGAATTCGTTAGTTCCTTTAGTACAAAGCAATTGGCCTTCAAAATTGGTACCAAGGTAGGTAAACGGAGTGAGCTTTGTTTTGACAGGAATATCGCTGGCTAATAAAGCACGCAATTTCTTCTCAACGTCATAGAGGCTGGCAACTTCGATCTTAACCAAGCCACCCTTGGGATTGGGAAATGAGGTGCTAAATATTGGACGCTGGCCCATGGGATTTTTCATCGCAATCTTGACACCTAACTTCAGAAACTTACTGATTGCAAAAAAATCTTCTTCGGTGAACATTCCAAGTCTCCCTTGTAGTGCATTGTTTTGTTAAGCCTAGCAGAAAGTTTCTTTTGATCCAATGGTAGTGATGTATTTCTGAGGTAAATCATTGAAAAATGTCGCTATTGCTGAATTTGCCTCAAAACTCTGTCATTGTCATGATTTTGGCTTTCGGTAAGCCATCAATTTGTTTTACTATGGCAACTATTGTTTTTTGTCTCATCTACTTATCGTCATCTATTGTGTAATCATGAATCAACGTGAATCTGAATTTGAATTTATTAAAGGCCTGAGCGCAGAGCTATCATCGCGGAACTTGGTTTTTCCTACCTCGCTGAAAGCAACCATGAAAATTCGCCAGGCACTGGACGATCCTGAGATGTCGACAGAGCAAGTTGCGCGAATTATCAGCACCGAGCCTGTACTGTCGGCCCAGGTTCTGATGTTGTCGAATACACCAATGTTTAATCGTTCAAGCAAGAAAATCGAAGAACTAAAATTGGCTGTTTCACTCTTAGGTTTTGGTGTGGTCAAAAATATTGCGATTTCTGTTGGCATGAAACAGCTACGCGATCAACAAAGTCATACCGGAAACTCGGAACAAATGGAAGGTTTGTGGACGCGCAGTATGCGAGTAGCGGCTTTGGCCTGTGTTTTGGCTAAAGCGCGCAGTAAGTTAAGCCCAGATAAAGCCATGATCGCCGGCTTGTTGCATGACATCGGTAAGTTTTATATTTTGAGCCGTGCTCATCAATATGAGGGACTGTTTACGTCGAACGAGGCTTTATGGGACTTAGTAGATCAATGGCACGTCGATATCGGTGCAGCGATTCTTGAAAGCTGGGAAGTTTCTGATGATATTCGCACCGCTGTAATGGAGCGCAAGCGCACTGACCTACCCCTCACAACTCGCCCATGTCTGACCGATGTGGTGGCTGCCGCAGACTTCTTGGATGCGGGTTTCGTCAAGCAATCATTGGATGACCTAAACTGGGAAGATATTCCAGTGCCACTGGCGAATCTTCAGTTGGATAAGAAAGCGACCGAAACGCTGATGGTAGAGACACGGCAAG
>CANHZI010000090.1 GCA_947464955.1 Oxalobacteraceae bacterium | reverse complement strand
TGTGTGCCTGTACGTCTAAAAATAAATATTAAGGAATCTGCAGCAGCTTGTGTGTCTGCAAACTCAATTTCCACTTCGGATGAGCCTTGCAAAATTCAATCGCGATACGCAGATTATCCTGCAATAACGGGCCATCCATGGCCTGTAAATAATGGTGGGTAAACTCTAAAGCTTCATACGCTTTAAGATCTTGACCGAATTGCGGAATTACTACCTTCAATTCGTCACCCTTTTTCACCACCAACTGCGAGCCCATTTTGGGGCTAACGCAAATCCAATCAACACCCGCTGGAACAGGCAAGGTGCCATTAGTCTCAATGGCAACTTCAAAGCCTGCATCATGCATCGCATCGAGCAAAGGTTCGTCTAATTGCAATAAGGGTTCGCCACCAGTGAATACGACAAACTTATGCCCCTCATCGGTCTCTGGCCACAAAGCATTGATTCGAGCAGCGACGGCTTGTGGTGTTTTAAACTTACCACCGCCTTCGCCATCAGTGCCAACAAAATCCGTATCGCAAAATTGGCAAATAGCAGAACTACGATCTTCTTCACGACCAGACCACAGGTTGCAACCAGAAAAACGGCAAAACACAGCCGGACGACCAGCATGCGTGCCTTCGCCTTGTAGCGTGTAAAAAATCTCTTTGATGCTGTAGCTCAAGTTGGTGTCCCCATTGGCAAAAATGACGTGCCGCAAAACTGTTTAAGCGAGATGCAGTGCTAGGCGCGAAACATAGCAATATGTCGATATTGCGAGGCTTCGCAACAACGCAATGCGCTCGCTTATGCAGTTTAGCGGTACGTCAAACTTATTCCCATTCGATTGTTGCAGGCGGCTTACCCGAAATATCATAAACCACGCGATTGATACCGCGTACTTCATTGATAATTCGGTTGGAAACTCTACCGAGCAATTCGTGAGGCAAATGCGCCCAATGTGCAGTCATGAAATCTTGAGTTTGTACGGCACGCAAAGCAACGACATACTCATAAGTACGACCGTCACCCATTACACCAACAGACTTCACTGGCAGGAACACGGCAAATGCTTGACTTGTCGCATCGTACCAAGTTTGTGGTTTCTCTGCATTGGGATCAACGTAAGTATTGCGCAATTCTTCAATGAAGATCGCATCGGCACGACGCAGGAGATCTGCGAAGTCCTTCTTAACTTCACCCAGAATGCGAACGCCCAAACCAGGGCCAGGGAACGGATGGCGGTACACCATACTGTGTGGCAAACCGAGCGCAACGCCGAGCTTACGCACTTCATCTTTAAACAACTCACGCAAAGGTTCGAGCAATTTCAGATTCAATGTATCTGGCAAGCCGCCAACATTGTGATGACTCTTAATCGTATGCGAACCTTTCTTGCCTTTACCAGCGCTTTCAATCACGTCTGGATAAATCGTACCCTGTGCCAGCCATTTCGCATTCTTCAACTTGCCAGACTCGGCTTGGAAAACTTCGACGAATTCACGACCGATAATTTTACGCTTAGCCTCTGGATCAGTTACACCGGCTAAATGCCCCATGAATTGAGCTGTGGCGTCGACATGGATCACTTTCACGCCCAAGTTATTGGCGAACATTTCCATGACCATTTTGCCTTCATCCAAGCGCAATAAGCCATGATCAACAAACACGCAAGTCAATTGATCACCGATCGCGCGGTGAATCAGTGCCGCTGCAACACTACTATCTACGCCGCCAGACAGGCCGAGTATGACCTCATCGGTGCCTACTTGCGCGCGGATTGATGCGACCGCCTCGGAGATGTAGTCTGGCATGTTCCAATCTGATTTGCAGCCACAAATCTCATGCACAAAACGGCCGATAATCGCTTCACCTTGAATGGTATGCGTTACTTCTGGATGGAATTGCACCGCATAGAAACGGCGATCTTCATCAGCCATCGCAGCGATTGGGCAATTATCTGTTGACGCCATTAACTTAAAGCCTGGAGGCATGTCATTCACTTTATCGCCATGACTCATCCACACCTTCAACATGCCATGACCTTCAGCTGTGACAAAGTCATTAATACCATCCAACAGTTTAGTATGACTGCGGGCGCGCACTTCAGCGTAACCGAATTCGCGCACCTTGCCGTTTTCAACCTTACCGCCCAACTGCTCGGCCATGGTTTGCATACCGTAGCAAATACCGAGAACAGGAACACCAGCATCGTAGACCGCCAGAGGGGCACGCGGTGTATCACCTTCAGTCACACTACTAGGGCCACCTGACAGAATGATCCCAGAGGCACCATAATTACGCACAAACTCATCGCTCACGTCGTAAGGATATACTTCAGAGAAAACACCCGCATCGCGCACTCGACGTGCGATCAATTGAGTGACTTGTGAGCCAAAATCAAGGATGAGAATTTTTGAATGCATAATAAATCAACTTTTTAAGTAACTTTAGCTAGTAATTTCAGTATCCTCGAGGGATGCCTGTACAATCTTCGGACCACTTTGTTTGGCTTTTCGCAATGCACGCTCTGCCAAACTAATTAAGGTATTAGAGTCTTGCTGGGTGAA
Organism: Oxalobacteraceae bacterium; assembly: GCA_947464955.1. Taxonomy (GTDB): domain Bacteria; phylum Pseudomonadota; class Gammaproteobacteria; order Burkholderiales; family Burkholderiaceae_D; genus Undibacterium. The sequence goes on along the minus strand of CANHZI010000090.1, from coordinate 17,891 downwards.
GATGCTGGTCGACGCGATCCCGATACAAATAGAGACTTCTACTGCTTGCTCGCCGAGCTTTTCTTGATGTGTTACCACCGACAATCTAATCCGTTCTGCGACCGCCGCAGCAACCAAATTAGACGCCCCCGGCAAGACCACCATAAATGCATCACTTTCAAAACGTCCCAATGCGTCAAAAGGACGTATACAAGAACGCATTCGGCTGACGACTTTCAACAGTAAAGTGTCGCTAAACACAGTTCCAAAGCTTTCTCTTAGCGCACTGTACTGATCCACTCCGATAAACAAAAGTGATAAGGGTTTTTCGGCTTTCGCGCAGCGATCCATTTCGAGACTAAGCGAACGAATAATTGCGCCGCGATTCCACATCCCCAATACCGGGTCAAGCAAAGCATCGCGTTTCAAGCTTCTGATTTGACGGCGCATTTCATTTGCTTCGATGCGCATTACCCCCACATCGAGCTCACGTTCGACCATATGCGCTAAATCAGCAAACAATAGGCGAGATTCATCATCAAGATCGCGTTCGACATAATCTATGAGGAAAATGTTGCCAACCAATTCTTCTTCAGCATTGAAGATAGGATGGCGAGCACAAAACCTGATATGAGGATCGGCTTGCACGCATGGGTGCTGACTGAACTTCTCATCACGTGAGAGATCTGAAATAACATTAATTTCGTCGGCAAAGCCCATGGAATCACATAGGTTTGCCTCTTGCATCACCATCGCCAATTCACTGCGATCAAACCGTGCTGCCAAGTGCCCGAAACTCACGAGGCAGTTTGCCACCGAAAAAAGCCTTACGCCTATCCGCTCGAAGCGCGCCATGCGCACTTCGTAGCTCTCGCCGCTTGCCATCACTGTATTTGAATTCTCAAGAATCAAATCTACGCGACTCGTTCGTTCCAGCGGTGTCACCATTGTCTGCTCCGTATTAAAAACACTTCGCTACACGCTTAACACAGTAAGAACTGATTACTCTGCTCGATAATTTGGAGCTTCTTTCGTAATCTGTACATCATGGACATGCGACTCGCGCATACCCGCTGAGGTGATCTCGACAAACTCTGCTTTTTCATGCAAATCTTTGATGCTGGCACAACCGCAATACCCCATGGAAGAGCGCACACCACCAACCATTTGATACAGAATAGCCAAAACGCTGCCCTTATACGGAACGCGGCCTTCAATTCCTTCTGGGACAAGTTTGTCGGCATTGTTTGCAGAATCTTGGAAATAGCGATCCGCTGAGCCATCAGCCATTGCACCCAAACTACCCATACCACGGTATGACTTGTAACTTCTGCCTTGGAATAGGATCACTTCACCAGGCGCTTCTTCTGTACCAGCGAACATACTACCCATCATTACCGTCGATGCGCCAGCCGCTAAAGCCTTCGACACATCACCAGAGAAACGGATGCCGCCATCAGCAATACAAGGTACGCCGGTGCCACGTAAAGCTTCTGCTACGTTAGCGATTGCAGTAATCTGCGGCACACCAACACCTGCAACGATACGAGTCGTGCAAATAGAGCCGGGGCCAATACCAACCTTTACCGCATCGGCGCCATGTTCGACCAAGGCCAAAGCAGCTGCTGCCGTCGCAATATTTCCACCGATGACTTCAATGTGCGGATAGTTTGTCTTGACCCATTTCACGCGACTCAATACGCCTTGTGAATGACCATGAGCGGTATCAACGACGATGACATCGACGCCGGCCTTCGCCAACAAATCAATACGCTCATCATTATCCGCCCCGACGCCAACTGCTGCACCAACGCGCAACTTACCTTGGTCATCTTTCGATGCAAATGGATGCTCTGTCGCCTTTTGAATATCTTTAACAGTAATTAAGCCGCGCAATTCAAAAGCATCGTTAACGACCAAAACGCGCTCTAAGCGGTGTTTATTCATTAAACGTTTGGCTTCTGTGAGATCAGCACCTTCTTTAACAAAAACTAATTTCTCGCGAGGCGTCATCTTAGCGCGCACTTCAGCATCAAGCTCTTGCTCAAAGCGCAAATCACGATTAGTAATGATACCGACGACTGTCTTCCCTTCGACGACAGGAAAGCCGCTGATGCCATGTTGCTGAGACAAGGCGATCACATCGCGAATCGTGGTCGACGGAGGAATGGTAATTGGATCGCGCACGACACCAGACTCAAAACGCTTCACCATCGCAACTTCGCGGGCTTGCTCTTTGGGTGTCAAATTCTTGTGGATAATGCCGATACCGCCTTCTTGTGCCATCGCAATCGCTAAGCGACCTTCTGTGACAGTATCCATCGCAGCAGATACTAAAGGGATATTCAGTTTGATATTTCGAGTCAAATTCGTCGCAAGAGACGTGTCTTTTGGAAGAATGTTTGAGAATGCTGGAACCAGCAACACATCATCGAAAGTGAGTGCTTTTTGAAGAAGACGCATAGTATTTCCTATAGGCGCAAAAGCAAATTATACAGAAAACTTGCTGTTAAGTCTTGTTCCGTGTAAAACTGATGTAAGTTTCTCGAAAAAAACAGTTAAAAACCTCTCTGAGCGCGTCAAATCATGCAAAAACGATATGCCATTTCCATCATAAGCTTAGTGATAAGTCTACCTTTCGTGCAAAACTGTTATGCGCAGTACGTATGGCTAAACGAAAAAGGGGCAAAACAGTTCACCGATGTGCCGCCACCAAAGAATGTCCCCAAGGAACGCATACTGAAGGCGCCTCGAGGCGTCGCACAAAATACTGACATCACCCATAACGAGGGTGAAAACGCTAGGAACGGTACGCCGAAAACTGAAATTGAAAAATTACAAAAGCCGCAAACAGCAGCCAATAAGAACGAAGACTTCAATAAGCGTAAGATAGCGCGCGAAGAGGCTGAAAAGAAGGCAGAATCTGAAAAACAAGCCGCTGCAGACAAAGAGAAAAACTGCGCCCGGGCTAAGTCGTATCAACAAACGATTGAGAGTGGCATGCTTATCACTTCACGCGACCAAAATGGCGAACGGGTCATTCTCGATGAGAACCAACGCGCAAAAGAACTCGCTGATGTTAAAAAGGTGACGAGCGACTGCAAATAAACTCGTTCTCACATTTTCCCGCCCTTGTGCTCGCGCTTTGCCCGACGACGTCGGGCATCCATAGGGCTGGCGATCAGAGGAGCACAAATTTCGATACGATCGCCATCTTGAAGCTGGGTATTGAGATCTCGTTTCTTGCCGAAGATAGCGACTCCATAGCCCCGATCCAAAAGTGAAGCAATGCCAATTTCTCCGGACGAATCAAAGTCTTGGAGCACTTGTGAGATACTTGTTCCAGACACTACAAATCGATCAAAGATCTGTGGTGCTCCATTTACTTGAATGCAGATTTGGATGGCAAGAGTCGAATCGACCATTTTGTGAGAGAGTGAATGAAAAGGATAAATTAACGATAGACCGCTTCTGCTCGAGCACAAAATGCATCGACAAAACTATTGGCTATTTTTCCAAAGACTGGGCCGATGATATGCTCCAGCAACTTGCTCGAAAATTCGTACTTGAGATTGAACTCAATTTTGCAAGCGTCTTCACGCAATGGGATAAACTTCCAAGTCCCATGCAACTGTTTGAAGGGGCCGTCAACCAGACGCATTTCCATCGAATCAGGCGGCGAATTATGATTTTCAGTTGTAAAACTCTGCTTGATTCCGTGATAGTTGATGGATAATGTCGCTTTCAGTTTCTCAGGCGAACGCTCCGCGACTTGAACGCCGCCACACCATGGCAAGAATTGCGGGTAAGCCTCAACGTTTTCAACTAGAGCAAACATTTGTGCCGCACTAAAAGCAACGAGGACGTTTTTTTGAACAACTGCCATTATTAGTCTTGATTTGGTATGATCACAAACCAAATTTTACCCGAAACATGCCCTTAACCGTTAACGATGGTCAAGTGGGTAGAGTTTTCGAGAGTCAACTGAGTACAACAAAAAGAAACCTTCATGAGTATTGCAGACAACAAAAAGGCCTTTCACGACTTCTTCATCGAGGAGCAATTCGAAGCTGGTATCGTTCTCCAAGGGTGGGAGGTCAAGGCGATTCGTGCTGGTCGAGTACAGCTGAAAGAAGCTTACGTAATCGTTAAAGGCGCCGAAATTTATTTGTTCGGGGCCCATATTGGGGCATTACCAACCGCGTCAACACATATACATCCCGATTCCGTTCGCACCCGTAAACTTCTGCTCCATGCCGAAGAAATCAAGAAACTAATTGGTAAAGTTGAACGCTCTGGTTATACCATGGTACCTCTGAACCTACATTTCTTGAACGGCAGAATCAAGTGTCAGATTGGCTTAGCCAAAGGTAAGAAACAACACGATAAGAGAGAAACCGAGAAAGAGCGCGATTGGCAACGGGAACAGCAAAAGATCATGAAACAACATCGTCGTTAATGCCGCCACACCAAATAGATAGCTTCGATAATGTAATTCTACTGTTGGCGCTGCAAGTAAATTTCTCGCCGCGCTTCCTTAATTTGTCGGCGCAGTGCTTGGCGTTCTTCCGGTGTCAAGCGGTTAAAGCCCGGGTGGCGCTCACGTTCTATCGTGCCTTGATTCTGCTGCACGGAACTCGAAAGAGGCGTCGGGCTTGAAAAGGGCGCTGCTTGTACAGGCGCAGGTTCAGACTGTTTCAACTGTTGCTGTCTTGCCTGACGAAGCGCTTGTCGATTCGCACGCATTTCTTGAATCTGCCGTTGCTTTGCCTCGAAACGAGGGTGCCCTCCTCCATTCTGCCCATGTTGAGGCGCAGCAAAACTGCTTTGCTCCGCACCTAAAAGGCAGAGGACGAAACTTATTTTTAGCAGCTGAGAAAGCGGTAAATTCACTGTAATTTAAATGGCAATGATGATATCTATTTTGGCTGATGTTCCTATCTAGATCCTTGAACCTCGCGCCCCTATTATTTTATGCCTTGGCGGTAAGTCAACCAAGCAAAATTTCACATGAATTGAGTCTAACTGCTGTCGCAAGGCGCGGACAGCTTTTTTCTGTAAGGTCTGTAACAGTTTGTAAAGACGGTGAAAAAATTGTTCAGCGAATATCTCTTTACAAGTAAGATCACGTTACATCGATCAAGCATCCAATTCAATTCTCGAGAATTCCTATGAGCGAATCAAAATCGAAAGTCCTAGTCGTAGATGATGACGTGCGTCTGCGAGACTTGCTGCGCCGCTATTTAACAGAACAAGGTTTCAATGTTGTCGTCGCTGAGAACGCTGTAGCGATGAATAAACTGTGGATTCGAGAACGATTCGACTTGCTCGTTTTAGATTTGATGCTTCCTGGCGAAGATGGATTAGCGATTTGCCGTCGCCTACGTGGCGCTGGAGACAATACTCCCATTATCATGCTCACCGCCAAAGGTGATGAAGTCGACCGCATCATTGGGCTTGAAATGGGTGCTGATGACTATCTACCAAAACCATTTAATCCGAGAGAGTTAGTGGCAAGGATTAACGCCGTTCTGCGTCGCAAAGCACCTGACGAAGTGCCTGGAGCTCCAAGTGAAACAACACAGATATTTGAGTTTGGTAGCTTTACACTTGATCTTTCGACTCGTAGCCTAAAGAAAAATGGGGAAACCGTAAACCTCACTACCGGGGAGTTCTCGGTGCTAAAAGTGTTTGCTCGACACGCGAGACAACCACTTTCGCGAGAAAAACTAATGGAATTGGCGCGTGGCCGAGAATACGAAGTCTTCGATCGTAGTCTAGACGTGCAAATCTCAAGATTAAGAAAATTAATCGAGATCGATCCTACAAATCCGCAATACATACAAACGGTGTGGGGACTTGGTTATGTATTCATTCCAGACGGCCAGACGAAATAAGCCGATTGTCGATGCAATACCAATTTAACCCCTTGCCTTGGTTTAGAAGCGGTCTATTTTGGAGAACTTTCTTTCTCTTAAGCCTTTTGGTGACCGCCAGTATGGCAACTTGGTTTGTCAGCTTTAAGGTCGTCGAGCGCAAACCGCGGGCACAACAAATTTCAGCTCAAATCGTGTCGATGGTGACGATCACGCGTGCAGCCTTAACTCACTCCGCAGAAGACAAACGTCGGCAACTACTGATCGACCTCGCAAGCAATGAAGGAATACGCATCTATTTATTAGAAGAAGAAGATCAAATCACAGAGCCAGACATTGATCCGTTTTTTAAAGAACTCAGTCATCGTATACGACAAAAACTGGGCGTTGAAACTCGCTTTGCTAAAGAGGTCAATGGTGAAAGCGGTTTTTGGTTGAGTTTCAGCATTGAGGCAGACCAGTATTGGCTGCGCCTTGAACAAGATCGTATTCAAGATGAGACTGGATTACAAATCTTGGGCTGGGCATCGGTAACACTGATTTTGACCCTGATCGGCGCAATTTTTATTTCTAAACTCATCAATAATCCGTTGTCGAGGTTGAGCGCAGCAGCGCGAGAACTGGCAAATGGTCGCAAGCCCTCCCCCCTTCCTGAATCTGGTGCGAGAGAAATCAAAGAGACGAACATCAGCTTTAATCAAATGGTGGCGGATTTGGCACGCATTGAACAAGACAGAGCCCTAATTCTTGCTGGCATTTCACACGATTTACGCACCCCGATCACCCGTATGCAATTGGAAGTCGAGATGGCACCACTCGATGATACAGCGCGCTCGGGCATGCAAGCAGATCTGACACAGATGGATAGTATCATTAGTCAATTTCTTGACTATGCTAAACCTTTCGAAGATCACACGATTACCTCGATCAACCTCAGTCAAGTAATCGACCAAATCGCATCACAATATTTACGTTTAGAGGCCTGTGAAATTCGTCTGACGATAGACCCCAATCTTTGGATCAACGGGATCGAAATTGAAATGAAACGTTGCATCAGCAATCTTTTTGAAAATGCAAAACGCTATGGACGATCCACCGATAATCAGCAATTAAAACTTGATCTAGTTTGCCGATATGCAGACTTTGAAGGACAAACGCGTATTCTTTTTGAACTCAGAGATTACGGTTCAGGTGTTCCGGATTCTGAGCTCAATCGCATGTTGCAGCCCTTTACTCGGTTGGACCTTGCACGCAGCCAAGCAAACGGCTCAGGCTTAGGTCTTGCGATTGTTGATCGGATAGTGCGTCGTCATAGTGGTCGAATTTTTATCCGCAATCATGATCAGGGTGGCCTTCAAATCAGTATCTACTTACCTCCAGCTAGATAAGTAAAAAAACGCCAGCGACTCGCTGGCGTTTATCTATAAAAAAGCAGAACAGAATCTTTCAACTTCAAATTACATTTTGTGTTGCTCAGCTTCTGACTTTAGTTGATAGCTCATCTTAAATGTCGCTTCTGGGCTCAAAGAAGGTTCATTGACTTTTGCCGGGACCATCTGTTTTCCTTCTTTCTTTGCAAGCACCGGTGAAGCGAGTTCTTGCGCTTGCAAGACGCCCCAACTAGCAGCTCCCACTAAGCCAATGCTAAGCAAAACGCTAAATAATGCGGGTGCACGCCATTTCGTTTCATTGCTCTTTACCGGCATCATAAAGCTTGGTGTTTCGACTGGCGATTCATCCAAAACCTCTTTCGCTTTTGAACACCATTGTTGATGTTGAGCCTTATCGGACATCAGTCTGTCTATCAAAGCTGATGCAAGAGTTTGTGCTTCTTGCTTTTCGCGATTGAGCTCTTGCTCCAATACATTGGCTTGTGCTTGTTGCTGCGCCACAGTTTGATGGAACTCAAGTTTCAAATTATCTGCTTGTTGCAAGAGTTCTTGTTCACGCATTAATTGTTGTTGAGCGAGTTCCGCTCCACGACGTTCTGCCTCAATACGTTCATTCAGCAAACGTGCAGCCTCTACTTCACGTTCAAGGCGCAAGGTATTTTGAGCGCGTAACTCTTGCGCTTGAACGATCTGCTCCGCCAATAATTGTGCAACCTGTCTCTCGATATCAGTGTTTTCCTCTTCAACTGCCCGCAAGCTCATTTGTTCCTCACGGGCTTTTTGTTGAGCTTGTTGGCGCAACTGTTCTTGCTCGGAGAGAGCTGTCGCAGCCAAAGTTAAATCCAGCTCTGACTCCAACTTTGCTTGTTCTTGAATCAATGCTTCCTGTTCAGCGTGAAGGCGCAATTCGGCTTGCATGCGTGTTTGGCGCTCAAGTTCAGCTCTCTTTGCGGACTCCTCGAGCAAGAGGCGCTCGGCTTCAAGTTTCATCTCAATATCTTGAAGTGCAGTTTGATGCTGCAGCGCGAGTTGCTGTTCTATTGCCAGTTGCTCTTGCAGTTTTTCTGCTTGTTTTGTTTCTAGCTCCATGCGAGCCATCATCGCTTGCTGTACCTGGACTAAATCATTTGCATTGGCTTGTGCTGTCTGGGTTAATGCGTCTTCCAATTGTCTTTGTTGCTCTGCCAGTACACGTGCTTCGTTTTCTGCAGTCAAACGATTTTGCAAAGCAATTCTCGCTTCTTGTTCTGCCACAATGCGTTGCTCGCACTCTTCCAAATAGGACTGCTCGACTGCTTTACGCTTCGCGATTTCCGCGATCAACACTTGCTCTGCTGCGTTTTTTTGACGTACTAGAGCTAACTCTTCTTGCTCGCGTTGCGCACGTTCCTGTTCATATTGATTAAGTTCTTGAGCTTCAGATAAGCGTGCTTCAATGGCCATCAATGCTGTTCTTTGCGCTTCAGCATGTTCGCGCGACACCACAAACAAAGCATTCTCAGCAACAAATTTCTCCTCTATGATTTGCTTTGCCAGACATTCTTGTTCTGCACGCTGACGCTCGGTTTCCGCAAGCATCGCTTCATAACGCAGGCGTTCACTCAATGCAGCCAACGCCAGCTGCTCATCTGCCAGCTTTCGATCAATCTCTTGCGTCAGTGCTGACTCAATATTTGTTTGCTCTTCAGCTTGAGCAATCGTCTTCTGCAATGCTTGATTTTTTGCTTCAAGTGCGGCAGTTGCCTGTGCGCGAGCCACTTTCTCTTTCTCTGCCAGAACAAGATAGGATTGCTCTTCAGCATTGAGCTTTTCAAGTTCAAGACGCATCGTTTGTTCATTTTCAAACTGACGAAGCGCATTTTGTCGTTTTATCTCCTCCGCTTCTTGTAAGCGCAAGGCTTCTTCCATCGCAGCCTTTTCAGCCGTTTGTGAGAGGTTTAATGATTGTAAAGTTTGTTGTTCTTGCTCGATGCGTTCTTGATGAATTTTATGAAGCGCCAGCTCTTCTGCGAGTCGCTCTTGCATCAATCGATTGAAAACTAACTGAGCCTCGAGATTCGATTGAATCGCTGCGTGTAACTGAGTTTCTCTCTCTAATGCAGATTCTGCTTCACGTTTTGCCAATGCTGCTTGTTCAACATTAATTGAAGCGAGCTTAAGTGCGGCAGTTTCCAGCTCATTTTGAGATTTGAGTAATGCAAGTGCTTCTGACTCAACCCGCATCTTTTCATTTGTGGTTTGCAGCAAGCTTGCGTCTGCATTTAAACGTTCTTGTGCAATCTTTTCCAACTCTTGAATTCTAGCGCGTTTTTGCACCAAAATTTGACGAGCCTGGTCTTGCAGCTCCGCGTAGGCATGAACTTTCGCATGCAATTCCTGCTCTGCCGCGATCTTTTCCTGCGCCAAACGCTTGCCTTCAGCCTCAGCCTGTAAACGCTCTTCAACCAATCGAGCGTTCTCGATTTCCAATTTGCGTTTTTCCTCAGCTTCGTGAGTCGCTTTTGTCTCTTGCTGCAAACGTATAGCCTGTACTCTCGCTTCTTCCTCAGCAGCGATTGTCTTTTGTTTCTCTAACTCCTTGATCTCCTCGAGACTGGCCAGAGCAGTTTGTTGCGCTTGCAGTTTGGTTTTTTCAAGTGTTGCTAATTCACATGCACGTTGGGCTCTGAGCTCAGCGGCTTCCTTGATTTGCTGTTCAAGCAGGATTTTTTCTTGATTTTGTAGGAGCAGTTTTTCTTCCGCAGCGCGTTTTTCTGCAATCGCTTGTTGCATTTGTTGCTCAGAAGCCAAGCGCTCTTGATTTAAGCGTATGAACTCTTGCTCGGCTTCAGCTTTTGCCTGTGTTTCGACAATCAACTTTTGCTCAAGTATTTTTTTCTCTTCAATCAAAGCCAGTTTTTTACGCTCTTCTTCTTCGCGCTGTTTGATCAATCGGGTAAGTTCAATCGCTTCCGTTGCTTTAGTCTTAGCAATGGAGGCTGTTTGTTTTTGCAACTCAGCATGTTCGGTCATTTTTTGCAGACGCGTTTGCTCTGCGGATAATAGTTCCTGACGAGCGAGCTTCGCTTCTTTCTCTTTCTCTTGGCGAGCAAACAGAATTTGTGCATGTTCACGATCGGCTTTCGCACGCTCTAAGACCTGCTCAGCTGCTTCGCGCTCGGCTTCTAATTTTTCTTGCGCTGCTAAGGCCGCATCGCGCTCAGCTTCCAATCGCAATTGTTCGGCTTTCCGCATCTCGACCACTTGTTTCGCCTTGAGCAAGGCTAGGGATGCAGCTTTGCATTGCAATTCTGACTGAAGTTGAGCTTGTTCGATTGCTTCGCGCTCAGCCTCAGTAATCGCCTCAAGCGCACGCTGTTGTTGACGTTCCAGTTCTTCTTTTTTAGCAGCTAAGGCGATCGCTTCTTCCTCAGCCTTGAGGCGCGCTGCAGCAGCGTTTTCGGCTTCTTTTTCAGCAGCCAGCTTTTCCTGAGTGGATTGCAATAGTTTTTCAGCTGACTCTGCGCGACGTTTTTCAACAGCGAGTTTTTCCTGTATCAGCTGAAGTGCCTCTCCCTCACTCTCAACGCGAGCCTGTTGCAACTCCAGTAAGGCCTTGCTGTCTTCGTTCTTTTGGATTGCCATCAGGGCCAATTGTTGTCCGAGTTTGACGTTCTCGACTGTGTTTTCGAGTGCAATCTTTTCAGCCACACATTTGGTTTCTTGAGCGATGCGGATTGCTTGCTGTGCTTGATGCTGCATTTGCAACACTTCAGCCTGTGTTTCTTCGGTTTTCGCCAGTATCTCTTGTTCGGCGATGACTTTCTTTTCAGCCAAAACTTTGGCTTCGATCGCTTTCGCTGCACGTTGCTCCGCCTCGGCGCGCAATTTTTCTGCGCGCGCCAGTTCAATCACGCTCTGCGCTTTTGAGTTGGCAGCCTCGTTTGCCCGCTTCAAATACTCAGCCTGAAGAGTCATGGCTGTTAATGCTTTTCGTTCAGCATCCGCTTTTTCTTTGGCCAACTGAACGGCCTCACGCTCTAAGGCAGCTTTGTCCTCGGCGTACTTCTTCGCACGTTCCTCTTCCTCGCGCCGCTGCTTTGCCATTTCCGCCGCTTCTGTTTCCGCTTGACGGCGACGTTTCGCTTCCTCGTTTGCTTTCTCTTCGGCTTCGATTCGATGACGCGCATGCGCATCGGCATATTGTTCAGTCTCAACCCGCATCAGAGCTTTCGTTTGCAGTTCCTTCTCTGCCTTGATGCGAGACTCTGTTGCCAAACGAATTTGCTCTTCTGCTTCACTTCGAGCTTGAGCTGCTGCCGCCGCAACTTTCTCGGCTTGCTCCCGACGCGTTGCCGCAGCCATCAATTCCTCTTCAGCTTGCAAACGTAATTGAATAGCATCTGCAGCTCGCTTCTCGGAGTCCACCCTCGCCTGCGCAATTGCTTGGTACTCCTGTTCCAACATCGCTCTACCTCGAGCTTCTTCACGTGCACGGATTTCCAAAGGAGTCCGCTTTAATGACACCTCCAAAGCCATTGCTTCGGCCTGATCACGTTCGCGATTGATTTGTTGCGCCTCTGATCGTACCGAAATGAGACGTTCCGTATTGAGGCGAGCTTCACGCTCCTGACGCTCCCGATCACGCGCCAATTCAGCCATTTTTGCGTCAACGCGAGCACGCTCCTTGGCTTCTTGTTGAGCGGCATAGTTCGCGGCAGATCTTTCTGCGGCCCACTGTTTAGCGTTCTCGGCTTCTGCAGCGAGTCGTTCGGCTTCGAGTTTCGCTGTAAAGTTGATTTGTGTATCGAGTTTGATTTGTTCGAGCGCTTTGACTTTAGCTTCCGTCTCATTTTTTGCTCTAAGTTCTGCCTGTACCCGCGCCTCTTCATCAATAAGACTACGTTCTTGAAACTCTTGCGTTTCTCTAGTCATGGCGGCGATGCGCTCTTCGCTACCCACTTTCGCTTTGAGTTCAGCTTCCAAACGGGCTCGACTGGACTCGATTTCCAGCTCTTCGCTAGCCATCTTTTCATGAGCAATTTCGGTTGCGGCGGCATCGGTCTGTGCGCGCTCTTCGGCCAAGATCTTAGCTTTTAGCTCGGCTTGCAAACGGTTTTCTGCTGCAACCGTAGCTTTGGCCTCAGCTTCGACTCGCGCAATGGCAGCACGAATACCTTTAACGTCGATACGAGAATGCGCAGGCAGATGTTCTGAACTTTCCACAAGATCAGTACCGACATCGGGATCATCTAGGCCTAAACTGCCAATCGACAAGCGGTTGATCATCATTTGATTGTCATTCATCATGCACCTCGTATCATCGTGAACTTGAGCCAGCACATAATTGCTGTAGCCCAGGCGACTTGGGAATTTGTCTAACATGAATTATGTGGGAATCAAAAATGAATGAAGCGCCGAGAAAGAAGGTAAAAGAGCCGCAATTCCAAACTTTGCTCAGCGTATATGAACTTATTGCCAGATTATCTAAAGTGCACGGATGCTTTTGTCAAAACTTCAGTAAAATCACAGTTAGTTCAATTTTCTGTTTTGGCGAATATGCAAATCACATCACCACTGATAACACAATCAAAGCTACCTGAGGTCAAAACCACCATTTTTCAAACCATGTCAACGATTGCCAATGAAGCAAAGGCGATCAATCTTGGTCAAGGCTTCCCCGACTTTGCTTGTGATGACGGCTTAATCGCCTCGGTGACTCAAGCCATGCACGAGGGGCATAATCAATACCCACCAATGTCAGGAACACAGCAATTGCGTGCTGCGATTGCTGGCAAAGTGCGGACTTTGTATGACGCTACTTACGACATCAACAACGAGATTACTGTTACTGCAGGAGCAACCCAAGCCTTATTGACGGTAATTTTGGCAACGGTTAACACGGGAGATGAAGTCATCGTGATCGAACCCGCGTACGACAGTTATATTCCTAGCATTCAGCTTGCTGGTGGCGTACCCGTGCTCGTTTCTATGCAATTTGAAAATGGTCGTTTTTCAATCGATTGGGAAAAACTGAGAAGTAAAATTAGTAAAAAGACCAAGTTAATTATCATTAATTCTCCACATAATCCAACCGGAGTATGTCTTCAACCATCCGATCTTACTAATTTGGCAGAGATTGTTCGGGACACTAACATCATGATTCTCTCTGATGAAGTTTATGAACACATGGTATTTGATGGCGCCAAGCATATGTCGATTGCTAGTGATCCCGAATTAGCACAACGCAGCTTTATCGTTTCAAGTTTTGGCAAGACCTATCATGTCACTGGTTGGAAAGTCGGCTACGTGTTGGCGCCAGCCCAGCTCATGAGCGAATTTCGCAAAGTACACCAGTTCAATGTGTTTACCGTCAATACACCAATGCAAATAGGCATTGCACAATTCATGCAGGCAAACGACCATCACTTGCAGTTACCTCAGTTTTACCAAGAAAAACGAGATTACTTTCGATCAGGTCTAAAAAACACAGGCTTTAAATTATTGGATGTAGATGGTAGTTATTTCCAATGCGTCGATTACTCGGCACTTTCAAATCAAACTGAACTTGAATTCGCGACTTGGTTAACCCGCGAAATTGGTGTGGCTGCAATCCCTATTTCGGCATTTTATAAAGACAGAACCGAGAATCGCTTAATTCGCTTCTGTTTCGCGAAACAACAATCAACTCTAGATGCTGCTTTGGATAGGTTAGCGAGAATAGCTCAATAAGAATGGATAAGGGCAGACCAGCCAACAGGGCTCAACCCTTATTTTGTCTGGTCCCCAGCTTCAATTGCTGGCCTTGCACCACGCTGTTGGCGTACGAAGGCTTTTGCTTCGGTGGTAACGCGTCGCACAAGGTCTTGCCATTTGCGGCGTTGGAGACGGACATCACCAATGCAAGCGTTAACCAAAAAACGATCGTAGCATGCGTTTTCTGATTCAGCGCTCAAGCTTTGTATCGTTGCTTGTAAGCGCTCTCCAGCGATGATCGCGGAATCTGCACGCACACTCGACCAAGTACTATTTACTGGATGCTCTTGGTCGTAAGCCAATACCTGAGCGCTCAGTTTGCTAGTTCGTTCAGCCAAGGTCTCTGCAACTGCAGTCTCCAGAATAAAGAAACTGATTATCACAACTAAGGCCGAAGAAACTTTCATCATACTGAAGGATAATTTCATATCAATCATTACTATGATCCAAGAGACTAACAATTTCCCTTTGGTCAGCGCGCATGTATTCTTCCGATTGCATTTCGATAATCCGCGACACGGTTCGGTGAAACTCGTTCGATAGAGTTCCCTGTGTATAGAGTTCTTCCGGGCTCACCTCCGCCGACATAATGAGCTTGACCTTATTATCATAAAATACATCGATCAGCCAGGTGAAACGACGTGCCTCAGAAGACATCCCCGCAGACATACGAGGAATTGCTGACAAAATCACAGTATGAAAACGGCTAGCGATCTCCAAATAATCGTTTTGAGAGCGAGGCCCACCGCACAAAGTATGGAAGTCAAACCAAATCGTCGTGCCCGCACGCCGCAGTGCTTTCAAGCGGCGTCCTTCGATATCTACATGTGGATCTTCGTCTTTTGTTTCTGCAATTTTTTGAAACGCTTTACGCAAAGCTTCATCTGTCGACGCGCCTAGCGGTGTCAAATAAGCTTCAACCTGCTCTAAAGCACGCTTTCGATAATCGTTGCCCGAATCGACATTAAGTACGTCCAGTTTCTCTTTGAGAAGTGCGATCGTTGGTAGCATGCGGTCGCGATGCAATCCATCTGGATAAAGCGTATCTGGCTCATAGTTGGATGTCATAATGAAAGAAACACCATTGTCGAACAGTGCTTTCATCAAGTTATACAACAGCATCGCATCAGCAACATCAGATACATGAAACTCATCAAAGCAAATCAAACGATACTTCTTGGCGATGCGCGCCGCGACCTCATTGAGCGGATCGGCAACCCCTTTCAATTCATCTAATTCACGGTGCACTGCGCGCATAAATTCATGAAAGTGCAGACGTGTTTTACGAACGACAGGAACGACAGAATAGAAACTATCCATCAAAAACGATTTGCCACGTCCAACTCCGCCCCACATATACACGCCACGTGGCACTTCAGGTCGACTAATCAATCGCACCAATCGATTTGAACGTTTCGATTTGAACTCGACCCAATCTTCATAAGCTTGTTGCAAACGATCGACGGCGCGCTTTTGAGCCGCATCAACTTGGAATCCACGTTGATTAATCGCTTCTTGATAGAACTCTTGGACGTTCATGGAATCGAGATAGGAGGAATAGGGATGGTTTCATCAACACAGAAACCGAAATTACTTTATGGTGGGTGAGCGTTGCGAGCACTCACCCTATTGTTTTGCACACTATCGTTTGTTGATTCAAACCTATCAGCTTCTTAGACCACTATTTTGTCGCAGTCACATGTGATTCGGCTACACTAGATTGAACCAACTTTAAGCTTGAATTAGAAATTCAAAGAACGCTTATCGACAGCCAACGCCGCTTCTTTGGTCGCTTCGGACAAGGAAGGATGGGCGTGGCAAATACGTGCGATATCTTCAGAGGAAGCACGGAACTCCATCGCCACCACAGCTTCTGAAATCAATTCAGACGCCATCGGGCCGACAATGTGCACACCCAAGATTTCATCCGTTGTAGCATCCGCTAAGAATTTCACCATACCAGAGGTATCGCCCAAAGCACGTGCGCGGCCATTGGCCATGAATGGGAAAGTACCTGCTTTATACGCAACACCATCCGCTTTCAATTGCTGCTCTGTACGACCAACCCAAGCAATCTCAGGTGATGTGTAGATAACCCATGGAATCGTGCCGAAGTTCACGTGGCCATGCTGACCAGCGATACGTTCCGCCACTGCAACGCCCTCTTCTTCCGCTTTGTGTGCCAACATTGGACCACGAACTACGTCGCCCACCGCCCATACGTTTGGTAAATTCGTCTTGCAATCACCATCGACTGCGATGAAACCACGTTCATCCAATTGCAGGCCAACTGCCTCTGCACTCAAACCATTGGTGTTTGGTGTACGACCAATCGAAATAATTAATTTATCAAAAACGGCTTTATGCTCAGCACCGGCGTTATCTGTGTAATTCACAGTCACGTCTTTCTTGCCTTTCACGATCTCGCCGATCTTCACGCCGAGGTTGATATTCAAACCTTGTTTCGTAAATAGCTTGTGCGCTTCTTTCGCGATCTGCTCATCCACAGCGCCTAAGAACGTAGGCAGAGCTTCCAACACAGTCACCTCAGAGCCACAACGACGCCACACACTGCCCATCTCGAGGCCAATCACACCTGCACCGATCACACCGAGCTTTTTCGGTACTTCACCGATCTTCAAGGCACCGTCGTTCGATAAAATCAATTCTTCATCAAATGCTGCGCCAGGCAAGCCACGTGCATTAGAGCCTGTGGCAACAACGATATGCTTACCAGTGATCGTTTCCTCTGTCTTACCCGCCACTTTGATTTCGTAACCAGCATCCACTGCTTTCACAAAGGAACCATGGCCGTGGAAGAAAGTGACTTTATTCTTTTTGAACAAATACAAAATGCCGTCATTGTTTTGCTTCACGATGGTGTTCTTACGCGCCAGCATTTTGCTAACGTCCAACTCCAAGCCGCTCACACTGATACCATGATCTGCGAAAGCATGACCTGCGTGTTCGTAATGCTCTGATGACTGCAGCAATGCCTTTGATGGAATACAACCAACATTGGTACATGTACCACCAGGTGCTGGTCCACCTTTTTCATTGGTCCACGCATCGATACATGCAGTAGAAAAACCTAATTGTGCTGCACGAATTGCGGCTATGTACCCGCCTGGGCCACCACCAATTACAACGACGTCAAATTGTTTGCTCATAATTATCCTGCTTCTTTATCTTACTGAATTCAATACGAAAAAGGCTCAAACACGGTGTTCAAGCCTCCTCTTACTAGTCCTGACTTATTCTTCTTCGGGGATAAACACCCATGCTAGAAGGTAGGCGACGAAACCGAAACCGAAGGCGCTCACAAACAACACAAACATCAAACGCCAAATCCACGCTTCCAATCCAGAAAATTTACCTAAACCGGCACACACACCACCGATCCACTGGTTATGTTTAGAGCGACGTAAATGGTTCAAATTGGCGAATGGATTGTCATTTGCAGTCGTGCCCGCCGAACCAAATCCACTGGGTGAGCTCGATGCAGATGCGAGAACTTTTTCTTTGGCCGCTGCAAACTCTTCATCAGTCAGAGCACCTGACCGATGAAGCTCATGCAAACGTGCGATTTCGTCCGCGATATTCATCGTTGGTCGATTACAGATCCAACAACAAACGTGCTGGGTCTTCCAGCGCTTCTTTCATCGCCACCAAGCCCAATACCGCTTCGCGACCGTCGATGATGCGGTGATCGTAAGACATCGCCAAGTAGTTCATTGGACGAATTACGATCTGGCCGTTTTCAACAACAGCGCGGTCTTTTGTAGCATGCACGCCCAAAATCGCAGATTGTGGTGGGTTGATAATTGGCGTCGACAACATTGAACCGAAAGTACCACCATTGGAAATGGAGAATGTACCGCCAGTCAAATCGTCCAAAGTCAATTTACCA
>CANHZI010000089.1 GCA_947464955.1 Oxalobacteraceae bacterium | reverse complement strand
CGCAATGGCAGCAGGGACTCCAAGTGTGACAACACAAATCGGTGCCGAGGCGATGGATATGGGCTTGCCATGGTGTGGCGCCGTGGCCGATGGTGTTGAACAGTTTGCTCAAGCGGCGGTTGAACTATATCTTGATGAAGCCCGTTGGCAGACAGCACAAATACAAGGGCAACAGATATTGCATCGTCTATTTGATCGCGAACATGATCAAACGATGTTGGTACAGTCGATCAGAGAATGCCTAGAAACTTTGGAGCGACATCGCGCCCAGAATTTTACTGGTGCGATGTTAAGGCACCATACGATGAAAAGCACGCAGTATATGTCGCAGTGGATTGCACTTAAAAATCAGCAGTAAATTATGCGACCAAGCTTCGGTCTTTATTCATCTGCTTCAGAAGGCGTTAAGAAGAAATTGTGTTCGTTGATATCACCTGCTAACAGCGCATTTAAGCCTTCGATAGGGATGGGTTTGGAATAGAGGTAGCCTTGGAAGGTTAGGCAATTGTGTTCGATCAAGAAGCGACGTTGCGCGACGGTTTCTACCCCTTCAGCAATCACATCTAAACCGAGATTGAGGCCGAGCGAAATAATGGCACGTACGATTGTTGCATCGCTCTCGTCGTCATTCAAATCGCGTACGAAAGATTGATCAATCTTCAATTGATTCAAAGGTAGTTTCTGTAAGTAGGCGAGAGAAGAATAGCCCGTGCCGAAATCGTCCATCGAGAAGGCGATACCGAGTTTCTTCAGCTGCTGCATCTTTTCAGTAGTGGCATCGACATTGTCGAGAATCGTACTCTCTGTGAGTTCAATCTTCAGGCGACCAGGATTGATATTATGCAGACGAACAATTTCAGTCACCGTCTCCACAAAATTCGATTGCTGGAATTGTTTCGCACTGACGTTAACAGCGAGACTTAAATGGGCCGTCTTAGGATCGCGGCTCCAGCGTTTGAGTTGATTGCAAGCAGTTTCGAGCACCCAAGTGCCGATCGGTACAATCAAGCCCGTTTGTTCCGCGAGGGGAATAAATTCGAGTGGCGAAATGAAACCACGATCCGGGTGTATCCATCGCAGTAGCGCCTCAGCACCGACGACTTTGCCATCGGCATCGACTTGAATTTGATAATAGAGTTGGAATTGTTCAAGCGCCAGAGCAACGCGCAGATTCGATTCCAACATCATCTTTACTACCAGCACGGCTTGCATTGCAGGGTCGAAGAAACGGACCGCATTGCGGCCTGAAGTTTTTGCTTCATACATCGCAGTGTCGGCACGTTTGAACAAATCTTTCACCGTGATATCGCCCCCTTGGAACAGGCAAACACCGATACTGCCTGCGCCATGGTGGACAAAGTCGGTAATTTGGTAAGGCTCATTTAGCAGTAGGCGAATTTTTTCGGCGATGCGATCGGCTTGGCTGGCAGCTTCATCGCGCATCGGACTCAGTGCTTGTAGCACCACCACGAATTCATCGCCGCCAAGGCGAGCGACGGTATCACTTTCACGCACACAAGTTTGCAAACGCTGCGCCACTTCCACCAACAGCAAATCACCGGCATCGTGGCCACGCGTATCGTTTAGTGTTTTGAAGTTATCGAGATCAATGAAGAGAATGGCGCTATGGCTATCATCGCGTTGATTCAGGGCGATCAAATGCTGAAGGCGATCCATCAATAGTCGGCGATTCGGCAAATGGGTTAGCGGATCGTAAAAGGCGAGGTTGAGAATTTCGTCCTCGTAGCCCTTGTGACGGCTGATGTCAGTGAATGAACCGATATAGTGAGTAATTTTCTCGTCATCATTGGCGACAGCGGTTAATGTGATTAATTGTGGATACACTTCGCCATCGCTACGCTCAGCCCAGAGTTCACCTTGCCAGAAACGGTGTTGTTCGAGGGCGTGAGAAATGCCACTGAAGAAATTTTCGTCTTGCTGCTGGTTTTCATGGCGAGGCAAAGGATGGCCAATCAGGTCTTCCGGTGAGAAACCACTGATCCTTGTATAGGCTTGATTAATTTTGAGTATGCGCCATTCATGATCGGCAACAAAAATACCTTCTTGCGATTCAAAGGTGATCGCCGCAATGCGTAAATCTTCCTCCGCTTTTTTGCGGTCGGTGATATCGCTGACAAAACAATGCCACAATGTACTGCCGTCAGATTCCAGTTCTGGCAAAGCATCAAGGTAAAGCCACTTGAAATTGCCATCGACCCGATGAAAGCGAAACTCAACTTGGTAAGGCGTTTGGTTTTCGGTGGCTATTGCCAAATTTTGGAGGAAAGGCTTTTTGTCGCGCGGGTCAATTCGTTTCACCAACATTTCAACGTGATGTTGGATTTCTTTCTCACTGACTTCAAAAATAGTTTCGACAGCATTACTTGCATAAAGCACGGTGGTGCTGCCATCTTTTTTGAGTCGATATTGCATGATCAAACCAGGCAAACGCGATGCGACTTTGTTGATGCGCTCAAACGCTTCTTGTAATTTTGTAGTGGCGACTTGGCGCTCAGCTTGTAGAGCATTGATCGTCAAAGCAGTGATCGCCATGGTAGTCATGTACAACCACAGTACCAAAGAGCTTTCTGAGCGTTCCAAAGACTGAAACGGGCCCATGCCGTAAGCGGTCGCGATGGCCGCGAAACACGATGATGCGAATACCGTCATCGAGGTCACCAAACTACCTAGGCGCATGGCAGACCAGATCATGATCGCCATGGCAAAGAAAGTCAGATGCAACAAACTATTTTCTGAGCAGAATATAAGCCAGTGAGTAAGCGTGAAGATAAGCAAGAAGAGTAAGTTTTCTTTCGCCTGTGCATCCATCTTGGCCAATTGATGCAGTTTGCTGGCCAGTATCATCGGTGTTGCTAAAAATACGCCGACAATATCTGCAGCCCACCAACTAATCCACGCAAACTTTAACTCAGGCAGTTTTCCGAGTTGCCACAGGCAGATACTGCCGACTGTGGCGGGAATGGTCATGCCGACTAAACTCGCCACGATAAATTTAATAACGTCGGCACGATGGATGAAGTCGCCATCAAAGTCAGCGCGGCGCAAATCCCAGTGGATTACATAGGGGCCGAGCGTACTACCTAAAGCCATCACCGCTGCGTAGCCGATGGGAATGCTGTTACTTAAATTGAGAATAAAGGCACTCAGGAATATCGCGGGACTCATGAGAGATCCCCAGCGAATAAGTGCAGCTGTGGCAATGCCAGCTGGCAGCCAAATTAAGCTAATGCTGGGCGGAATGTAGGGGAACATCGTCCCCAGTTTGCCGAGTACGCCATAGGTGCATGCCAGAATCAGCCAACGTGCAACGACCATGCCCGTGAGTGGGCGTTGGTAGTTGAAGTTTGGAAATGATCGCGTCGAGGGCATATTTCGGCACATGAATGGCAACGCCTTACATTATGCGGGAATCCGCCTCAGGAAAACATGCTTTCAGGAAAAATTGTTGCTAAAAGGATTGCTTTTGTGAAATTGTTAATGTTTCTATCCTAGCTCGCTTTGACCGATCAAGTGACGGCTTTGACGTTTAGTTTGCGCTTTGCCTGTTGCCGTCGAATCGCTGACTTTTGCCTTTCTTTCTGCTTTGTGCTCAGCTTTCAAGAGTTCTGGACTCTGTATGTGTTTAGCGTCGCCCGCATAGTCTTTGCCCAGCATGATCGTCACTTCGGTCTTGTCCATTCCGCGTTGCTCCACTAACCATCGGGTGACTAGATTCGCCAAACGATCTAAAGCAATTTTATGGGTTACCCCAGTTTCTATGAAGATCCAATCAGATAAGGCCATGAAATTGTGGAAAGCTTGGTCGCCTAGAATGATTTTCAGGGTATGACTAAAACGTCCAGAATTGGCGATCAGATCCCAAAAGCGTGCGAAACGCACTAGTCTTTGCATTTGGCTAAAATCAATGTCTTTATTGGCCAGGATCGTGTAGGGCGGATACGGGTCATAGCGCATACCAAAATCATCAGTGTGACGAATGATAGGAGTACCGCGCAGGCGTTTCAAAATGCCAAACTGAATCTCATGTGGTCCTAATGCATATAGCTGATTGAAGCCTTCAGCAAAACTCTCTATGGTCTCCCCGGGCAGTCCGGCGATCAAGTCGACGTGTAAATGGGCCTTGGAGTGTTCGACTAACCAGCGGATATTGTCTGCCGCTTTCTGATTGTTTTGCTTGCGACTTATGCGTTCTTGTACGACGGGATTGAAACTTTGAATACCAATTTCGAACTGTAGTGTGCCATCAGGGAAGGCTTGAATTCCTTGCTTCAGCGCCTCTGGTAAATGGTCGGGTACTACTTCGAAATGCGCGAAAACGGGATCATCTGGATTGGCTGCCAGTTTGTCGAGAAAAAATTGCATGATCTTCAAACTGGTTTTGATGTTGAGATTGAAGGTTCGATCGACAAATTTAAACAAACGCGCACCGCGCGCGTGTAGCTGCTCCATCTCCTGCAGGAACTGATCAATGTCGAAAGGCCAGGCAGTTTTATCAAGGGCCGATAAACAGAATTCACACTTGAATGGACAACCGCGCGAGGCCTCGACATACAGGGTTCGATTTTTGATATCGGCATCACTGTAATACTGATAGGGTAATTGAAGCTGGTCCAATGCCGCTTGAACGCCAGCATGGACTTTCATAATTGGTTGAGGGCCATTCAGAATTTGGCGGCAGATGTCGGCAAAAGTGACATCACCCCAGCCCGTGATAACGTAATCTGCAAGGCCAATAATGGCTTGCTCTTGGGTTTCGTAAGAAACTTCGGGGCCACCTAAGACTATGGTGATTTCTGGCGCCACACGTTTGAGCTGGGCAACCAATTTGGTCGTTTCTTCAACATTCCAGATATACACACCGAAGCCAATAATGAGTTTTTGTCCTGGTTGTTGCCACTGCAATAGACGTTCTACCAAGTCTGTTGTGCGCGCGCCAATCACAAATTCTTCGATATGTGTTTGTTCTTGCAACTCTCCCATGTTCGCATAGAGATAGCGAAGGCCGAGTGATGCATGAGAATAACGTGCGTTCAGTGTGGATAAAACGATGGTCATAAAGCCTGAGAGTGAGAATACGAATAAGTTGCGTATTGTACGCCTTCTGCTTGCTCAGCATCCTCAAAATCGCGGCCGCAACGCCCAAGCTGCTGAAATTTGGCTGCTGCTCGACGTCGTTAATCTTGCGTTTTCGATGCTTGAATCCTCACTTTTCGCATTTCGTCGCATACCGCTGTTAGTAGATAAAACGCTTCGCTATAGTTCAACCATCGACAAACGTCGTAGGCTCAAAAAGAGCAGAAATTTAAACATTAATCGAACTATCTAAGGAGTAATAAAATGAAAACTACACGCACAACACTCGTCGCTGGCTTAGTCGCAATGTTGACAGTTGCAGGAGCAGCAAACGCATTTCAAACACGAGACAACAGCAACGCAGCACAAACGGTAACAATCAGTGCTAAACGTATGACAGTTGAAGAAAAACGCGCTTTTGATTTGCAAAGCAGTGGCTTTCAAACTGTTGTGATCAGTGCTAAACGTTTGACTGCAGAGCAAAAAGCAGCGATGGATCAGCAAGATCGCGAATGGCAAGCGAGTGCTCGTAAATAAACGAAGTTTCTTTTCAATATTTTTTGTGGAAAGAACTGCGTATGGACGAGAATACTAAACAGATGCAGGAAGTACTAAGATCTAGATGGCCGAAATCTGAGAAATCGAGTTCAGCTTCCTGCACATGAAGAGTAACGCAGTACAATTGAATGACAAGAAATTTGCAGTATCAAAATCAAAAAACTTTTCAGTTCACGAAGGAAGAATTTTTTGATTTTGATAAAGCTAATGATCGTTGTGGTCTGAATGCGAGGGCGTCGCAGAAATTTTTACTTGGCTGTGTTTTCGAGCTCTGCACCAAAGATGCGATGACGGCCAAACTCTTTGGCTTTATACAATTGGGTGTCGGCCAGATTCATCAAGGCGTTGGCACTTCCCTGTACATTCTCAGGTTTGCTGCCTATCCCTAGGCTGACCGTCACAAATGGTGCAACAGATGAATCCGCATGTTCAATCTGTTGACCAATAATTTCTTTCCGTATTTGCTCTGCTAATTGCATGGCGCCAGCAAATCCGGTTTCGGGGAGCAAACAAACAAACTCTTCTCCACCGTACCGTGCGATATGGTCGCCTGGACGCATAAGGCTATTTTTAAGACTGTTGGCAACGCGTCTGAGGCAATCATCGCCAGCTTGATGTCCGTATCGATCATTGTAACGTTTGAAGAAATCTACATCGAGCATCACGAGGCTCATGGCAGAGTTATTGCGAATCGCGCGCCCCATTTCAGCGTTCAGATGTTCATCAAAATAGCGTCGGTTATGGACGCCAGTCAATCCATCCAAATAAGCCCAACTGCGAAGTAGGTCGGATTGGGCTTTCAACATCATATGTGTTTTGACCCGAGCACGAACGATGCGAGGGTTAATTGGTTTCGAAATAAAATCGACCGCCCCTAAATCTAAACCCTTCTCTTCCGCAGACTCATCGGTTTGTGCAGTAATGAAAATCACCGGGATATCTTTGGTCGCTGTGTTTTTCTTGAGCGCTTGACAGACTTCGTAGCCATCCATGTCAGGCATGATTAGATCGAGCAAGATCAAATCGGGTTGTTTGTTTTCGCATAAAGCGAGCGCCTGTTTCCCGCTTGTCGCCATGAGCACTTGATAATCATTGGCAAGGATTTGATACAGCACTTGTATATTCGTCGGTTGGTCGTCGACGACTAATAGCCGTGGGCGAGCCTGAGTGACGAACGCGGCGTCGCTTGCAATGATTGATTCAAAGGCTGGTAAGGTTTTCAGTTTCTTATACTTTCCAACAAGTCCTTGCACAGTTGCTGCGCAGTTTCGAAGTCGAGTTGACTTACTGCACTTTCAAGCAATTGGTATTTCTGATCGACTTCCTGTCCCACCAACTCATGGATCAAGGACATTGTCGCGGTTGCTGCCATATCTGCGTTCGACAACTGCTCCTGAAGTAAAATCAGTAGACCTTTGAGTTTGACAGGATCGAACTCTCGCATGCGCTGTTCATTAAGCTCGTCCGGCTGACGTGGTGTTTCTCTTATTAGTTCTTGGTACAATTGTTCTAGTTTTACTTGATGGCGATGTAAAAGTGCTAGGGTCAGACTAATCTTTGCTGCAAGACCTTCAGCGCTTTCGTCGTGCTGTATTTGGCGCTCCTGCTCTGCTAATTTTCCCGCCAAATCGGCGGCACCCAAGGTACCGGCTAAGCCTTTCAGCGTATGCAGAATTCTATGTATAGTGCGCGTGTTCGAATCCTTTAAAGCATTCTGCATTTTTGGCGCGACTTCTTCAAGGTCTCTGATAAACATCTGCAACATTCTTTGGTATAGAGGTAACTTACCGCCCAAGCGGTTGAGTGCTGCAGGGATGTCAATTTCATATTTTTCCGCTAAATTGAGTATCGAGTCCGGGATCGCAATACGTGGTTGTTCTACCGGTTTGGGCCTCATTAAGACGCCTTCACAGTTTTTGAGTATCACTTCGACTAAATCGTGGAGATCGAAGGGTTTGCCGATATGATCGTTGAGCCCCGCTTTCAAGCACGCTTCGCGATCGGATTCCATGGCATTGGCGGTCATGGCGATGATAGGTAGTGTCTTGCGACCTAAATCATGGCGTATCTTCTGCGTCGCCGTGTAACCATCCATGATGGGCATTTGTAAATCCATGAGCACTACGTGGAACTGATTCGCATCTGAGGCCATCGCGTTAATGGCTTCTAGACCATTGTTCGCGACCTTAATCGTGGCGCCTTCGCCACTTAGTAACTCAACCGCAACCTGCTGATTGTTAGGGTTATCTTCGACCAGCAGGATTTGCAAACCCTGTAGGCGAGCCTGCGGCAGGCTCGGCAATAAATCATGGATCCCTTCAATCGTATCGGTGACTTCGTCTATTGATCGTTTGAGTTTTAAGTTAAAGAAAAAGTGGGAACCATGTCCGAGCGCACTTTCTAGTTTGAGTTCTCCGCCCATCATATTAACTAGGGCATGGCTGATTGAAATACCAAGACCGGTGCCGCCATAGCGCCTAGTGGTCGAGGCTTCAGCTTGAGTAAATCCGCTAAAAATACGTTGATGATTTTCAGGTGCTATGCCGATACCTGTGTCCTTTACCGAAAACAAAATGGTGACCGACTGTGGATCGAGGTCGACCGAATGCAATCCAAGCGTTACTTTGCCGTGCTCCGTAAATTTGATGGCGTTACTGCCTAAATTCGTCAGCACCTGACGTAAACGCATTTCATCGCCAATCAGATTTTCAGGTAGTGCTGGGTCGATGATCAATTCGAAGCCGAGGCCCGGCTTCAATTTGTTGACGCCAAGGATCACTTTTAGGTCGTCGATTAAGCCACTGAGACGGAAAGGATGGATGTCGAGATACATTTTCCCCGACTCTACTTTAGAGATATCGAGAATATTATTTAAAAGGCTAAGCAATGAGCGAGCAGCACCTTCGGTTTTCCTGGCATAGTCTTCTTGTTGTTCACTGAGTTGCGTTCGGCGAAGCAGGCTTAGCATACCGAGAATCGCATTCATCGGCGTGCGGATCTCATGGCTCATGTTGGCGAGGAAAGCCGACTTCGCTTGGTTAGCATCATCAGCTGCTTGTTTTGCCTGGCGCAAGGCTTCTTCCGCGCGGTATTGGAGCGTAATGTCACGGTTAATACCTGTCATTAACATCGCACGCCCATCATTATCGCGTTCGACGCCACCGGCAGCTTGAATATACCGAATGTCATTGCTTGGCGTAATAATACGAAAGATGGGGGCGTAAGATTGTGAGCCTTTGATCGCGGCAAGAAGTCGGTTTTCGATTTCAGCTATATCGTCTGGATGTATCATCGATAGCCAGAATTCATACGGCAATTTTTCTTCGCGTTTTTGTGCGGGTACGGCATAAATCTCGAACATTCTTTGGTTGACGCTAAATTCGTTACTAGCGAGATCCCAGGTCCAGATGCCAAGCTCGGCAACTTCCGCTGCTTTAGTTAATTGGTCGCGAACGGCTAATAGCAGTTGATTGCTGCGCTGAATCTCAGCATCCGCATTTTTTCGTTCGGTAATGTCCATTTGCGTACCAGAGATCCACTCTGGTTTGCCACGATCGGTCATCGATGACAGGCGGCCGCGAGTCAAGACCCAGATCCAATGACCATCCTTATGCTTGATGCGAGTCTCACATTCATAGTAGGGAAGATCATGCTTGAAGTGCCTTTGCATTAAGGCTTTGGCTTTAATGAGATCGTCCGGATGGGTCAAGCCATCCCAAGTTTGCACTGTGACTGGCGTAAGTTCATTGATCTCATAGCCAGCCTGTTCTGCCCAACGTTCATTGATGCGCATTTCGCCGGTTTGTACGTTCCACTCCCAAGTGCCGACGTTTGTGCCCTCAATAATGTTAGCCAATGCCGATCGTTGGCTCGCTAGCCTGCTCGCTGCTTTTTTGCTGGCGCTGATGTCAGTGCGTATCGAAATAAATTTCTCGATCTGGCCTTGTGCATTTTTAAATGGAGCAATGAAAGTATCGACCCAATATAGGGTTCCGGCTTTGTTCTTATTGCATACTTCGCCGCGCCAAGGCGTACCTGAAGAGATCGTGCGCCACATATTCGAGAGGAAGTCTGGCGATTGTATGCCGGCAGCGACTATGCGATGACTGCCATCAAGAATCTCTTCGCGCGTGTAACCACTGATGCGACAGTAAGCTTGATTAACGTCGATGATGCGACCAGAGCTATCCGCGATCGAGACGATGGCGTGCATGTTCAATGTACTCAGTAAGGCATCGCTATCTCGTAAAGCCGCTTGTAATTGTTCCTCTGCGCGTTTGCTCTCTGAGATGTCAGTGCGAATTGCGATGTATTTTTCAATCACGCCATCGCTGTTCTTGAACGGAGCAACAAAGGTATCGACCCAGTAGAGCGAGCCATCTTTAGCGCGATTACAGACTTCTCCACGCCATGGTGTCCCTTGTGAAATATTGCTCCACATTTCTTGCCAGAATTCGTTGCTCTGTATGCCTGAGCGGCTGATGCGGTGGTTTTCGCCGATTAACTCATCACGTTGATAACCACTTATTCGACAGAATGCATCATTAACGTCGATGATCACACCATGAGCGTCTGTCACCGACACAATGGCATGCATATTGAGGGTACTCAGCAGCGCTTGGTTGTCGCGTACTGCTGCATCTAATTTATCTTGTGTTTGTTCGCTCCAGGTCAGTTGTAATCTAAGCAGCGCTGTGATCAGACCACTGATCAGAGTGGCAGCGATAAAGAACAAAATTGGGATGGAACGATTTGTTGCGAGTTCAAAAGCGGGGGTACTGACAACATCAAACTGAATGTCTTTTCCGTACACCGTCAGTACACGTGAGAATTGGAAATGCGCAGACGATTGGAGCTGGGAAAAATCTTGCTTAGGATTCGACTCGAAGCTGGCGATTTGGTTCTGCGCGTTGTGAGTAATGTTACTTAACCTGTAGCGCACGAGGCTGTTGTCGATTTCATTGACGTCGCTCAGCAAGTCTCCAATCATGATCGGGGCGTATAAGATGCCAATCAGCTTTTGATGGCGTGCTTCACTAGTTGCGGGAATGGCGTTGTCTTTGAAAACAGGTACAAACAGCATCACACTCGCCTTGCGTGCCTCTTTGGGAGGCGCATAGATCAAATCACTCATGCCAGGTTTGCCAGCAGATATCGCATGCTCAATTGCGGCCCGACGACGCGGATCCGAACCGAGATCGGTACCAAGGACAGCGTGACTGGAAGTGGAAGAAACAAAATATTTAGTGATGTAGTGGGTATTTTGTGTACTTTGGTCAAAGGTCCTGACCTCAAAGTCCGGAGAGATTTCGCGTTTCTGTTTTTGTACGTAGGCATCGAGATCCTGAGGAGCGACTGCTTCGACTAAACCGATGCCGCGCATGCCACGGAATTCATTCGACAGATCTCGGGTTTTGAGTACTTCGTGAAATTGCGCTTGTGAGATCTCTTGTGTCAGACCGAATAGGCTTTTGGTGCCATTCAACGCATAAAGCGGGGTCGCAAAGCGCCGTTCGACCTCTGAAGCGATGCGCTCTGCTTTATTTCGAAAGTCGATTTCTCGCTTGTTTTGCAGGTTAAAGTTGAGCCACCACGTGCCGACAATAGCCAAGCACATGCTGAAGAGGAAGATCGCGATCGGTAAATACTTAGGAAATAGCCAATCACGATGAGTCCAGGGATTCTTCACAGAAGCCTCACCTTCACAAAGGGAATTTAAGTATCGCGGGCTTTTGAGATTGCCGTCAATAAATTATTTCCTTAAAGAAGCTTTGTTGTGCCTCAAAATGCAACAACTATGGCACTTTGGAGGCTGGGCGAAAGGTATAATCCAGCCCACAACGACTCTGGCAAATAATTTGATAAATCATTAAGTTATCTGCATTCAGCAGTCTCTCTTAATACAAAATAAACTTCATATGAAACGAGAATTCGATATTTATGGCTTGGGCGCAGCTCTAGTCGACACAGAAATCACTTTGGATGATGCTGACTTGCATCAAATGCAAGTAGAGAAAGGCGTGATGACTTTGGTCGATGAAGATCGCCAGCACGTCCTGATCGAACATCTGCGCGAACATTTAGTTGCCTCTAAGCGCGCCAGTGGTGGCTCCGCTGCGAATACCATCATCGGTGCGGGGCATTTTGGTTGTCGTAATTTCTATTCTTGCAAAGTGGCGGACGATGACAATGGCCGTTTCTATCTGCAGGACATTAGTGCAGCCGGTGTGACTACTCCGCCCAATCTGGCTTCGAAGGACGGCATTACCGGTAAATGTCTGGTGATGATTACACCCGACGCCGAACGTACGATGAATACTTATCTCGGCATTAGCGGTAGTTTGTCTGAGACTGAGATCGATTTCGATGCGATTGCCAAAGCCGAGATGGTCTACATTGAAGGGTATTTGGTGACATCGCCAAGCGGAAGAGCCGCTGCCATCAAAATGCGTGAGCAGGCGAGACGCGTGGGTACACGCGTTGCAATTAGCTTGTCCGATCCGGCGATGGTGCAATTTTTCCGTGACGGCTTGTTGGAAATGATCGGTGACGGCGTTGACTTAATTTTCTGCAACCGTGAAGAAGCGATGCAGTTTGCCAACGCGACCACGATTGACGAGGCGTGTGCTGAGCTACAACGTTTTGCAAAAACTTTTGCAATTACTTGTGGTCCAGATGGTGCTGTTGTTTATGATGGACAGAAATTGAGCAAAGTCGAAGCGCCTGTAGTGAAGGCGATCGATACCAATGGCGCAGGTGATATGTTTGCCGGTGCATTTATGTATGGCTTAAGCCAAGGCCTGAGTTTCGAATTTGCTGGCAAATTTGCCGCAAATGCAGCGGCCAAAGTGGTAACACAGTTTGGTCCGCGTTTGCGTCCAGAGCAGCATGAAGAGTTGAAACGCGGTTTTTTCTAAACCATGGGATGTAACCATCCCTAAACGGAGTATCAAGCCTCAGAAATTATGTTCTCCTCATTCTCAAATCGAATGACAGGCTACTTTGCCGCACTCTTGGTGTCGGCACTGGGGGTGTTGTTCGTGCTGTGGTATGTGGGGGTGCCAGGGCTTGGTCTTAATGGCGCGCGATCACAAAGGCTCGAAGCCGCCCTACGGGTACTCGAGACGCGCGCCGATTTACAAAGCCGTTTGATCGCGACCGAACTGAAAGAGCGAAGCGAGGACACCGCCTTTATTGCTGAGAATGCGCGACTACTCATCGCTGAAACAAAATCTAAAGCGAGCATGCAGATGGTTTTGCAGAGGCAATTCGAGAGCCTGCAAAAAACGCATCCACAGCGTTTCAAGAAACTGTTTGTGGTCGACCTTGAATCAAGAAAAGTCATTGCCAGTACATTAGCAGCAGAAGCCGAAACTGTCGTTACCGAGCCTGAATTGCTGACCAGAATTGCTCACAACCATGCAGAGCGCGCCTTAGAAAATTGGATGGCGGCAGACGGTTCGCGTGTTTTGGCGATTTCCCATCCCGTGTATGGCGTTAAACAGTCGGCTGCGCCGGTCGCTGTGTTATTCGCCATCCTTGATTTGCAGTTGTTTCTAGACGAAGGCTTTCAATCTGATTTGGTCGCAAGTAATGGTCATGACACGACGCTCTTGTTTGATCAAAATGGCACCTTAATTACCAGCTTCCCACGGGTCGATGGTAAGCAACAGTTTTTCACCCCGAACCAGCGTGTACTGGCAGGTTTTGAGGGCACCTTAGAGCAAACTAATCAGCTGGGTGAGAAGTTGATTGTGGTGTATCGCAATGTGCAGCTAGGTCCTGAGCAAGTTTGGACCATGGTTAATTATTCAAAAAAAGAAGCAGTACTCGCGAACTTAAATGAACAAGCGAATATTTTGCTCGTTGCGGGGATCTTAATTACAGTTTTGTCTTTAGTGCTGATTCATTTTGCGTCACGACGTTTGACCTCAAGTTTGCATACGCTTGCTTTGGCGGCTCAGCAACTGAAGGAAGGGCAGCGTAACGTCAGGGCCAGTATTGCTCCCTCCGAGCCGCGCGAAATTCGGGTATTGACTTCGGCATTTAATGACATGATTGAGGCGATCCAAAACGCTCAGAAAAATTTGGAAGAAACCGTGACGCAAAGGACGGAAGAACTACGACGTTCCGAGGTTCGTCATTTGACCTTGTTCAACACCACAGCCAACGCGGTGATGGTCTTAGATCCGCAACGTGTGATTGATTGTAATCCGGCGGCAATCACCATCTTCGGTGCGCTTGATCGTGATGACCTGATTGGACGCCATCCTGCAGAACTCTCGCCAGAGAAGCAAAGAGATGGCGAAGACTCGGTCATTGCGGCGAACCGTAAAATTCAGATCGCACAAGAGCAAGGCCAAGTGTCCTTCGAATGGCTGCATATCCGTTTGCATACGAATCAAGTGTTTGATGCAGAGGTTTTGTTAAACCGTGTCGAGCTTGATGGCCAACAATTAATTCAAGGCACAATGCGCGATATCTCCGAACGAAAGCGCGTGGAAGCAGCCTTGCATGCGAGTGAAGAACGGCATCGTACGCTTGTCGAGTGGTCGCCGGAGGGAATTAATGTCCATCGTAAAGGGCGTTTAGTCTATGTCAACGCGGCTGCGATTCGTATGTTGGGAGCGCAAACCGCAGCAGAATTAATCGGCAAGCCAATTGCTGAGGTCATCCACCCCGATTACAAACATATACTGAAGAATCGCGTTCGTAGTGCTGGAGAGTTGGGCGGACGTGATGATAGTTATGACATCAAGTTCGTGAAGCTCGACGGCACCGCGATTGATGTCACGGCGCAGGGAACCTTAATTGATTTTGACGGCGAACCCTCGGTCTACATGGCGTGGAGAGACATCACTGAGCTTAAGCGCGCGGAAGAGTCACGTCGTATCGCTGCCACTGCATTTGAATCGCAAGAAGGTATGTTTGTGACTGATGCCGACTGGAATATCTTGCGAACTAATCAGTCATTTAACCTGATCACGGGTTATCCTGCTGAGGAGTTAGTTGGACGACCGCCGCATTTCTTGAATGAAGATTTCCGTCAGGATGATTTGTTCAAAGAGATGATGCTCAGTATTTCTGAGCGTGGCGCGTGGCAAGGTGAGGTGGTTGATCGGCGTAAAGGCGGCGGTGAGTTTCATGCTTGGATTAATATTTCAGGCGTGAAGGATGAAGCCGGGTTGACCACGCATTTTGTGGGAACTTTCAATGACATCACTTTGCGCAAGGCGGCGGAAGATGAAATCCGCAATTTGGCGTTCTATGATCCGCTGACACAATTGCCGAATCGCCGACTGCTGATGGATAGGCTGGAACAAGCGCTTGCCTCTGGTAATCGCCATAAACGTAAAGGCGCTTTATTGTTTATCGATCTTGATAACTTCAAAACGCTCAACGATACCTTGGGGCATGATCATGGTGATTTGTTGCTGCAACAAGTTGCTGAGCGACTGTCGCGTTGCACCCGCGAAGGCGATACGGTCGCGCGTTTGGGTGGAGATGAATTCGTTGTCATGCTGGAAGACCTCGAAGAGAATCCATTTGATGCGGCAAATCAAGCCGAAGTCGTGGCGATTAAGATTTTGTCAGAGCTGAACCAGACTTACTGGTTGGGTGTGAACGAGCATCATAGTTCACCAAGTATAGGCGTGACCTTGTTCGGAGAAAAAGTCGAAACCATCGCCGAGCCTTTGAAGCGTGCCGATTTGGCCATGTATCAAGCGAAATCTGCAGGGCGAAATACCATCCGTTTCTTCGACCCTAAGATGCAAATCTTAGTGTCACAACGTGTCGCTTTGGAAGAAGATTTACGTGATGCGATGCTGAATGACCAATTTGAATTGTATTACCAAGCGCAACTGACCGATGATGGCAAACTGTTCGGAGCGGAAGTCCTCATTCGTTGGAATCATCCAACACGCGGCATGATTTCGCCGGCTGAGTTCATTCCACTGGCCGAAGAAACCGGTCTCATTACGATTCTTGGATACTGGGTATTGCACACAGCGACCAACCAAATCGCTGCTTGGAAGGATCAGGAAGAATTCAAAGACCTCGTGATTGCGGTCAATGTCAGCCCGAGCCAATTCCATCAAAAGAATTTCGTAGAGCAAGTGATCGATGTTTTAGAGTTGACCCAAGCAGATCCATTACGTCTGAAATTGGAGCTGACCGAAGGTTTCTCGATTTCGAATATCGAAGATGTGATTAAGAAAATGAGCATCCTCAAAGAAGTGGGCGTTGGCTTTTCGCTCGATGACTTCGGTACGGGTTACTCATCGCTTTCCTATCTGAAACGCTTACCGCTTGATCAGTTAAAGATTGATCAAAGTTTTGTCCGCGATATTCTAGTCGATCCGAACGACGCCGCGATTTCAAAAATGGTGATCGTGTTGGCGGAGAGTTTGGGGTTAGCAGTGATTGCTGAAGGGGTAGAAACCCCTGAGCAACAAGTCTTTTTGGCCAAACAAGGCTGTCATGCCTACCAAGGCTATCTCTATAGTAAGCCACTTCCCTTGGCGAAGTTTGAAGCCTTTGCCCGTGACGTCTACCACGGACGTGTCTAGTTTCATTCAATACTTTCCGACTTTCCTTTCAATTTTGTTATTCGCCTTCTCCGTTCTGCGGTCAGGCTTCGAAATTGAACTTATTTCCCTGACATGAGTCCTAGCATCCTAGGCCGCGTTTTAAGGTAACTCTTAGACGAAGTTTAATTATCACTGATGGTTTGATCTGCGCAATTTTGCCTAAGTCCTAACATTACGGTGGCCCTTGAGGCCAATTCAGGAGACATGATGGAACGACGTGACTTTCTTAATTTGAGTGGTGCTGCTTTGGGCACTTTCCTTCTCCCTGCCTACGCCCGAGCGATTACGGCAGATGAGTTGTTAAAACCTGTATCGAATCAATTTCGAAAAGCGTTGGCAGATACGGCTTTGAATGCGGCAACCAGTGCGGGTGCAAGTTATTGCGATGTGCGTATTGGACGTTACCTCAACCAATTTATTTCAACGCGTGATCTGAACGTCGAGAACGTTGCGAACACCGAATCTGCTGGTGTAGGTATCCGCGTTATTGCCAAGGGGGCTTACGGTTTTTCGGCAACTAATGATATGTCTCCCGATGGCGTCGCAGCGGCTGCGCGTCAGGCTGTGGCGATCGCGATGGCAAACTCAAAGTTACAAACGGAACCGGTTCGTTTAGCGCCAGTAAAGGGTGTGGGCGAAGTGAGTTGGGCGACACCGATCAAGAAAGATTGGCGCACCGTACCTATCAAAGAGAAAGTTGATCTTTTGATCGCGGCCAATAAGGCTGGCATGGAAGGCGGCGCCAATTTTATGCAATCCGTCATGTTCCAAGTCAATCAGCAAAAATATTTCGCCTCGACTGACGGTTCTTACATCGATCAAGATGTGCATCGTTTGTGGATGCCAATTTCAGCCACCGCTGTTGATCAGAAAACCAATAAATTCCGCACCCGTCAAGGCTTGTCTGCGCCAGTAGGCCGTGGTTACGAGTACCTTGATGCTCGTCCAGAGGACAAAGTGAAAGCCGCTGGTGGCGTGGCGACTTTGTACAAGAACTCTTACGATCTGATCGAAGATGCTCGCGCTTGCGGTAAGAGTGCTAAGCAAAAATTGACGGCGAAATCCGTAGTGCCGGGAAAATACGATTTGGTCTTAAGCCCAGAACATATGTGGTTAACGATTCATGAATCGGTTGGACATCCGACTGAGCTTGATCGTGTTTTGGGATACGAAGCCAATTTCGCAGGCACTAGTTTTGCCACGATTGATAAGTGGGAATCCAAGAAATTCAAATATGGTTCCGAAAACGTCAATATCATCGCCGATAAAGTCGTTCCAGGTTCGTTGGGCGCAGTCGGTTACGACGACGAAGGTGTTAAAACTAAACAGTGGGACATCATCAAAGACGGTATTTTGGTCAATTATCAAGCGACCCGTGATCAAGTACACATGATTGGTCAAAACGAATCGCATGGTTGTTCGTACGCGGATAATTGGAGCAGCGTGCAATTCCAACGTATGCCAAATATTTCGCTGGCGCCAGGCAAGAAACGCTTAACGCCCGATGAACTGGTAAAAGATGTCAAGAAAGGCATTTATATCGTTGGTGAGGGGTCATTCTCTATCGACCAGCAGCGTTATAACTTCCAGTTCGGCGGCCAGATGTTCTTTGAAATTAAGAACGGCAAGCTTGGCGAGCAATTGGAAGATGTGGCTTACCAATCAAATACGCAAGAATTCTGGAACGCTTGCAGTGCCACTTGCGATGAACGTGACTGGCGTTTGGGCGGTTCTTTCTTCGACGGCAAAGGTCAACCTTCGCAATCGAGTGCCGTCTCCCATGGTTCAAGTACCACGCGCTTCAATGGCATTAATGTGATCAACACCGCACGCAAAATCGGCTAAGGACATCCATCATGAAACATTTAACGCAAGAAGAAGCAAAGAGCATCTGCGATAAAGTGATGGCTCTCTCAAAAGCCGATGAGTGCAATGTGCAAATTGGCGGTAGTCGCACTGGCAATATTCGTTTTGCACGTAATGCTGTATCGACTTCAGGTGTCGTGGCGGATACGCAAATGTTTGTGGCCGTTGCTTTCGGTAAGAAACAAGGCATCGCGACGATCAACGAATTTGATGACAAATCTTTGGAGAAGGTCGTACGTCGGGCTGAGGATTTGGCACGCTTGGCGCCTGAAAATCCTGAGTTCATGCCAGCAGTGGGCAAGCAGAATTACAAAGAAACGCCGACGTTCATCCAGAAAACTGCCGATATCGATCCAGAATTTCGAGCTCAAGTTGCTGCCTATTCGATCGAGGCCTGCCGTAAGAAAAATCTAGTTTCTGCTGGTTTTTTTACTGATGTGAGCTCGTTCTCGACTATCGCCAACTCTAACGGCGTATTTGGTTATCAGCGCGAAACTGGCTTGGACTTTACTTGCACCGTGCGCACTGAAGATGGTCGCGGTTCAGGTTGGGTGAAACGCTCCATCGGTGATGCCAATCGTTTTGACGCACGGGAAGCGGCCGACGTCGCAATTGAAAAAGCCTTGCGCTCAATGGAAGCGAAGGCCCTCGAACCTGGTCGTTATACCGTCATCTTGGAGCCTGCGGCCACTTCTGATTTGATCGGTAATATGCTCGGTGGTTTTGATGCGCGTTCTGCTGACGAAGGGCGTAGCTTCTTGTCGAAAAAAGGTGGTGGTAATCGTTTGGGTGAAAAACTGTTTGATGAGCAAGTGAATATCTGGGCAGATCCTTGGAATCCAGATGTAGCCGTGTTGCCATGGGACGGGTCTATGTTGCCACGTGAACGCACCGATGTGATCAAAAATGGTCGTGTGAATGCACTCGAATATTCTCGCTATTGGGCGCAGAAACAAAAAGTGGCAACCCGTGCTGGTCATGGCAATATGATTATGGGGGGCACAGACAAAACCACCGCCGAGTTGATTGCAAGTACCAAGAAAGGGATCTTGGTGACGCGTACGTGGTATATCCGCATGGTAGATCCACAGTCAGTATTACTCACAGGCTTAACCCGCGACGGTACTTTCTACATCGAGAACGGCAAGATCATGTATCCAGTGAAGAATTTCCGCTTCAATGAAAGCCCTGTGACGATGCTCAATAATATTGAAGAGATCGGTAAGCCCGTGGTGATCGCAGGCGATGAAGTCCCTTATCAAATGTTGATTCCACCGATGAAAGTGCGCGATTTTAACTTCACATCCTTATCGGATGCGGTGTAAGCACCAGCGCTTTTGAAATCCACAATTTGCAGGAGCAAACATGGAAAGACGTGATTTTTTAAAGATTAGCAGTTACGCTGCCGGCGCGCTCATGGTGCCAGTTTTTGGTAATGCGATCGCTGCGGAAGAATTAATGAACCCTGTCGCTAAGGCCTTCAAAAAATCCTTAGCAGATGCTGCGATGAATGCAGCTACAAAAGCAGGCGCCAGTTATTGCGATGTGCGTATTGGTCGTTATATCAATCAGTTCATCACGACACGCGACACCCGTGTAGAAAATATTGTTAACACCGAGTCTATCGGTGTGGGTGTGCGGGTGATTGCAGGCGGCGCGTATGGCTTTGCCTCCACCAACGATATGAGTGTGGATGCGGTGGCGAATATTGCGAAACAAGCGGTTGCGATCGCTAAAGCGAATGCGAAATTGCAAACCGAGCCCTTGATCCTGGCACCCGTTAAAGCCCTGGGCGAAGTAAGTTGGGCTACGCCCTTTACCAAAGACTGGCGCAAAATCCCGGTTAAAGAAAAAGCCGATATGTTGATTGCGGCTAACCGCGCCGGCCTTGAGGCAGGTGCCAGCTTTATGCAATCCAATTTATTCCAAGTGAATCAAGAGAAGTACTTTGCTTCCACGGATGGTTCCTATATCGATCAAGATATTCATCGTTTATGGGCACCGATGACAGCCACCGCTGTCGATAAAGCGACCAATAAATTCCGTAGTCGAGAAAGTCTGTCTTCACCAGTTGGTATGGGTTTTGAATTTTTCGACGCCAATCCACAGGACAAAGTTGCAGCGGCAGGTGGCGTCACTACTTTATACAAACGCTCGGTCGATTTGATCGAAGAGGCGCGTGAGAGTGGTCGTCAAGCGCGCGAGAAATTGAGCGCGAAATCAGTAGAACCCGGCAAGTATGACTTGGTGTTGAGCCCAGAACATTTGTTCCTGACGATACATGAATCCGTGGGCCATCCGACGGAATTGGACCGTGTGTTGGGTTACGAAGCAAATTATGCAGGCACCAGTTTTGCGACGCTGGATAAATGGCGTTCCAAGAACTTCAAATTCGGCTCCGATCGCGTCAATTTCTTCGCTGACAAAACGACACCAGGCTCTTTGGGCGCTGTCGGTTACGACGATGAAGGTGTACCGAGCAAACGTTGGGACATTATCAAAGACGGTGTCTTGGTCAACTACCAAGCGACTCGCGATCAAGCACACTTGATCGATGAAAAAGAATCGCATGGCTGTTCGTATGCAGACAGTTGGAGCAGTGTGCAATTCCAACGTATGCCGAATGTCTCCTTGGCCGCTGGAAAAGCCGCTCTTAGCCCAGACGACATGATCAAAGACGTCAAGAAAGGTATCTACATCCTAGGACGCGGTTCTTACTCGATTGACCAGCAACGTTACAACTTCCAATTCGGTGGTCAGCTCTTTTATGAAATCAAAAACGGCAAGATCATTGGGCCGGTTGAGGACGTGGCTTACCAATCCAATACACAGGAATTCTGGAATAGCTGCAGCGCGATTTGCGACGATAAAGATTGGCGTATGGGCGGCTCATTCTTCGACGGTAAGGGCCAGCCAAGTCAAGTGAGCGCTGTGTCGCATGGTTCAAGCACGGCACGTTTTAATGGCATCAACGTGATCAATACTGCTCGCAAGATAGGCTAATG
>CANHZI010000088.1 GCA_947464955.1 Oxalobacteraceae bacterium | reverse complement strand
CAAGGCAAAATGTGCTGCGGCAGAACGCCAATGGATACTTTGCTTGAAGGGAAATTGATTTGGGTTGAAAAGAATTTGACTCAAATCTAATCTGACAGACACCCTAGAAAAACTGGTAACTGTCAGATCGGGTATGAGCTAATACACATGAACACTCTTCGGCTCTTCACAAAATTCGTCGCTCAGTCCATTCTGGTGCTGTTGGTGTGTGCAACTCTACTATCCGTCGCCTTTGCCGGTTGGCTAGACGGCAAAGGTTTTATGCAGATTGTGTTTCCCGTCACCGCATTTTTTTTTAGACTCATCGCGATTTATTGCATTCCGTTTGTCATACTAATCGGCGCGCCATTATATTTACTTGTTTCCTGCAAACGTCTCCGTGGGCTATTATTTACCTTTCTTGCGGGAGTAACTGCATTGTTGGTCGCCTACATTTCTTTTCCCGTAGTACAACAGTGTGATACTTCGTTCTTAGCTCGCAGAACTATCTTGAGCCAACTCAGCGCTGAAGACGCGCCAACACTTACGGTTCATCACACTCTTGATGATGCCTTTAACGACGACGAATTACATTTTCCACTTTCGAGATATTGCCCATGTTACTTTGACTATCAACAACGGGGGGAGATCAAGAATGTCTCTATACATGATGGTGAGATATTCTATGGGCGAGGTCCGACTCAATAGACATAACGAGCCTTGTAAGGCGTTTGAAACTCGTACGGTCAGTCTTGTAGGGCGGGTGCAACCCGCGCCGCTAGAACTTTCAAAATGACGCACTGATGATTTACTCGAAGTGAATTTATTTGAACGATGGATCGTTGAGGGAAATTACAGCGCGGGTTTCACCCGCCCTACATTGTTGAGTCAGGCTTTCAATTTGTGCTGATGTTTGCGAATCGAATCGCAACTCAAATCGTTATTCGATTGCGCCAAGCATCCCAACATTCAAGCTTAAACCGCCTTCACCACCATCCCAGCAGGCGTATCCTCAACTTCAAACCCCGCCGCCTTAATCGCATCACGCAAGCGATCCGATTCCGCCCAGACTTTGTTCTGGCGCGCAATCTTACGTTGTTCGACGAGTTCGAGAATGTGCTCGGGGATTTCCGTTTTCTTCGGTTCCCAAGCTTTCAAATTGAGACCTAACATTTGATCGAAGTAATCGAGAGTCGCTTTTTTATCGGCGTCGCTGACGTTCGACTTCAACATCTCCCACATCACCGCAATCGCTTTTGGTAGATTCAAATCTTGATCAACTTCGGCTTTGAAGCGGTCGGCGTAGTCTTGATTGATACTGCCGCCTGCAGGCAAGTTGAAATAGGTTTCGCGCAGGCGATTCAAGCCAGTTTGCGATGCCTTTAAGGATTCCCAGCTGAAGTTCAGTTGGCTGCGATAGTGCGCAGACAAACACAACCAGCGGTAAGCGAGTGGGTCGATGTTGTCGTCGATCAGTGTTTGCAAGCGCAAGAAGTCACCGCTGGATTTGGACATCTTGCCCGCATCGATTTGCAAGAAGTAGCCATGCATCCAGAAGTTCGCCAAGCGGGTGCCGTGGCAGGCTTGGTTTTGCGCGATCTCATTGCTATGGTGAATCGCGATATGGTCTTCGCCACCGCAGTGAATATCAAACCAAGGTTCCAAATATTTGGCTGACATGGCAGAGCATTCGATATGCCAGCCAGGGAAACCACGGCCCCATGGACTATCCCATTCCATTTGACGCGTGCTGCCTTCTGGGCTGAACTTCCACAAGGCGAAGTCGGTTGGATTTTTCTTTTCGCCGATCTCTACGCGTTTGCCGGCTTCTAAGCCTTCGCGGTTGAGGCGCGCGAGATAGCCATAGTCGTCTTGTTTCGAGGTGTCGAAATAGATGCCGTCGGAGGTGCGATAGGTATAGCCTTTTTCTTCGATGACACTGATGAAATCAATTTGTTCGACAATATGGTCGGTCGCTTTGCACCAGATTTTTGGTTCTAAGATGTTTAAGCGTTGCACATCTTCTTTGAAGGCGACCGTGTATTTCTCGGCGATTTCCCAAGCCGTTTGGCCAGTGCGGCGCGAGCCTTTTTCCATTTTGTCTTCGCCGTCATCACCGTCAGATACTAAATGGCCGACGTCTGTAATATTGACCACGTGACGTACGTTGTAACCATTGAGCTCTAAGGTGCGGCGTAAAACGTCTTCGAATAAATAGGTGCGTAAGTTACCGATATGCGCGTAGTCATATACGGTAGGGCCGCAACAGTACAAGCCAACCCATTCCTGGTGAATCGGAGTGAAAGGGCGCAGGGAACGTTCCCAGTTGTCGTAGAGTTGCATAGCCATGTGAATTACTTATCTATTCAATAAAAAAGTGGATCTGTTTTTCGGCGTGGAGTGTGTGCCGCCTAGCCCTCTATTATCGCTTAAATACGGCTTTCTTCACACTGTGTTCGTGATGATGCAAAAGAAACACGGGCAGCGCCGAGAATGTCGTAAATTAATTGGCAAGGGCAGGTCTTAGCGCTACACTGAATTCGTGCACTGAGGAAACTTATTCGCCGAGAAATATGCCGCGCTGACGATCTTGCCAGCCGCCTCCTTGCAGCGTCAAAACAATAAGATCGAGAGACCATCATGTCTGTGCATTATCCCGAAGTCAGCGATAAAGAATACCAAGACCACTATCACGTGCAAGATCATGCATTGGGGCGTAAGGTATTGCGATTTTTGATGTGGGTGAGCTTTCCCTTGCTCT
This sequence comes from Oxalobacteraceae bacterium, assembly GCA_947464955.1. Classification (GTDB taxonomy): domain Bacteria; phylum Pseudomonadota; class Gammaproteobacteria; order Burkholderiales; family Burkholderiaceae_D; genus Undibacterium. Next base: position 18,429 of record CANHZI010000088.1, on the reverse strand, counting down.
ATCTTGATTTTGCTTTGCAAGGCATACATCAGGTCACGGGTTTAATCGAACCCCGAGTGCTTGGACTCATCGTATTGCGCCTTGCGGTGTGCGCTTATGCGTGGTGGATCTTGCGAGTGACAGGAAGGCGTAGCGATCGACCTACTTTTGAATCGCATCTTTATCGTTGGGCCATTCTTGTGTTGGTGACTCAATTGATTAGTGATGTCTTGTCGCCCTCGACGTATTTGGGGCATTTTATTATCGATGCTTGGCTATGCTTGATCGCGACTATCGTTTTGCCTCTACGTCCTGCCTTATTACGCCAGCTCGTGTTCGCCTACTTCTTTGCAAGCTTGGCCTTGGTTTTTGCCAAACAATTCCCATCGGTGTTTTATCAGTTCACAGTGATTGTGATGCTCATTTTGAGCACCTATAGCGGCCAATCGATACATCGCTTTTTGCGTCACTATCGCTTGAAATTGTTGAGTGCCGAATCTGAATTGCAACGTAAAGAAACGACAGATCCACTCACCGGCATCGCGAATCGACGTGAGTTTATGCGTGTGTCAGAAAATGAATTGCAGCGTCATCTCAGACTTGGGAAGCCTTTGTCGCTCGTCGTATTGGATCTCGATCATTTGCAAGAAATTAATTTGCACTATGGCGCCAATGTGGGAGATATGGTTTTGGTGGAGGTCAGCAAACGTATGAAGCGAGCCACGCGCGGTTATGATTGTTTAGCCCGTTACGGCACTGAAGAATTTTGTGTATTACTGCCAGAGGCAGGTGATGAAGTCGGTGAAAAGATTGCGGCGCGCACGCGCTCGACTGTGCAATCCATGCCTGTCGCGGTTGGTGGACGTGAATTGAAAATTAATGCCAGTGTCGGCTTTGCCACTTTGCGAGAGGGGGATACGGTGGAATCTATGCTGCGCCGCGCGGAAGAGGCTTTAATGCAGGCGAAGGAAGGCGAACACCCTGATGAGGCAGATGCGCTTGACGCTACGCACCCGCCGCAAGCCTTCGCCTAGTTCAATAGTAATTGCGTTCAGCGCAATTCATTTTCGAGGAACTTCCACACACCTTCGTCGCCCATGGCCGCAACGTTAATGCGCATGTGTGTTGACGGCAATTGATGTGGCGAGAACAAACTACCTGGCGCGATTAAGATGCCTTTCTCAAGCGCTTTTTCGGTAAGTGCAATGGTGTCGGTACCGGTTTCTACCCACAGAAACATACCCGCTGGCGTGCGGTATTCGACTTGCATTCCCATCTTTTCCACCCGCGAGGTGACTTCATGGCGCGCCGTATCGAGTTTGCTGCGGATGCGATCAACATGTTTGCGGTAGTGGCCTTCCGACAAAATTTTGTGGACGACGCGTTCACAAATTTCATTGGTGGTTAAGGTCGATAACATTTTCCGGTCGGAGAAACGAATCGCGTTTTGATGCGAAGTGGCGATGAAACCTACGCGCAGATTCGCCGCTAATGTCTTAGAAAATCCGCCCAGATAAATAACGCGATTGAGTTGATCCAAAGCGGCAAGACGTGTGGCAGGCTGTACTGCCGACCCAGGATGCATATCGCAATAGACATCGTCTTCCACAATCATGAAATCATGTTGCTCTGCAGTTTTCAGTACCTGAAAGGCTTTCGCTGCAGATAGGGAAGTGGAGGTCGGGTTATGCAACACGGAATGAATGATATAGAGCTTAGGCTTGTGCAAGGCAGCGAGCTCCGCCAACTTCGCGACATCAGGGCCATCGTGTAGACGAGGGATGCCAATGACTTTGGCGCCTAGGGTAGCGAAAGTACCAAACATCAAAAACCATGCAGGGTCGTCGACAAAAATCGTATCGCCAGGTTGCGTGAATTCGCTGGCAACCAAATCGAGCGCTTGAGTAACGCCATTGGTTGTCACAATTTGTTCGGGGGCGGCGGCAATCTCAAGCTCGGCCAACTTCAATTGCAGTTGCTGACGTAATGGTAGGAAGCCTTGCTGCGTACCGTAATGCAGCAGCAGGTTTTGATTTAAGCGACTAATTGAACGTAAGCCATTGGCAACCAACTCACCATCGAGCCATTCATGCGGCAATAGACCTGAGCCTGGCATCTTTTGTGGCGGTAATTGGCGAAACATATTACGAATCAACCACACCACGTCTGGCTGTTGCGAGGTCGGTAGTGGTTGGGTAACAGGACTGAGATTATTCAGCAAAGAAGCGCGTTCGCGCACAAAGAAGCCCGAGCCGCGACGTGACTCAAGATAGCCGTTGGCAACTAAACGATCGTAGGCTTCGACCACGGTAAAGCGCGATACTTTCTGCTCGTCGGCGAATTGCCGTATCGACGGCATACGCGATCCGGTTCGCAATAATTTGTCATCGATGCGACAGGCAACCGAGCGTACGATTTGTTCGACCAGCGAACCGCCTGAATCGCGCGAGACCATAGGGCTGCTGCCGAGGATAGCGGGTTTTGTCATAAGAAATTCTCACAGGAATTTTTGTATCGGTGATTTTGCCGTGACAGTGTGAAATCTATTTTTGTAATTGTATTGGTACTGTATCGGTATTTGCGGGTAGCATAGCATAAAGAACAAGCATATCAAGCTTGATAAAGTGGTCGTGACGAACTTTTACAAGCCGTGTATTTTGCGCAGTTTCTCGCTAAGAAGTGGCTTTTGGGTGGTATGACGGTGGCTGTTTTTGGTTTTTGTTTTCACAGAAAAACCCCGAAATCCTTCAAATTTGGACATAAAGCCGCGTGAATTTGACGGGTTTTTGTAATTTAAGCGTGGCTTGAGGGTGGTTTAAAGCGCGCTAGACTCGTACAATGATGGATTAAGCTGAATTTGATTCGGCATGAGCTTTACTTTTATTGATTTCGCCCACTTCCTGCAAGGAAACTGCGCGGCTACGCATAGGAAACTGTTATGTCCGTCTACGAAAAACTGAAAGCCCTCAACATTGAATTGCCAGCTGTTGCTGCTCCTGCCGCTGCGTATGTAATGCATGCGCAGACAGGAAATACCGTGTTTATTTCTGGTCACATCGCCAAGAAAGACGGTAAGGTTTGGGTCGGTAAGTTGGGCCAAACGATGGAAACTGCAGAAGGTAAAGAAGCGGCACGTTTGATTGCGATTGATTTGATGGCGACCTTGCAAGACGCATGTGGTGGTGATTTGACCCGCGTTAAACGCATCGTGAAATTAATGAGTCTGGTAAATTCCACTCCAGATTATACGGAACAGCATTTGGTCACCAATGGCGCATCTGAGTTGATCGGTGAAGTGTTTGGCGAACAAGGTAAGCATGCACGTTCCGCTTTTGGCGTAGCGCAGATCCCGTTGGGTGCTTGCGTTGAAATTGAAATGATTGCGGAAATCGCGTAAGTCCTACTTTCTTACGCCAAGTCCACAAGAGAAGACAAATGTGCCGCGACAAAGTGGCACAGCATCATCGCCGAGACCGATGGTGTGAAAAAGTTTGATTAATAAGAACGATTAATTTTTTGAAGTGAACCAAGAATATGAGTAAGCTAAATTTGACACCAATTAACTGGAAATTTTCTGAACGCGCTGAGCAATTGCAGAGTTCTGCCATTCGCGAAATCTTGAAAGTGACCATGCGTCCTGAAGTGATTTCGTTTGCCGGTGGTTTGCCTTCGCCAGAAACTTTCCCAGTAGATCGTATGCGTGCCGCGTTCGATAAGGTCTTGGCTGAAAATGGAAAAGCTGCTTTGCAATATGGCCCAACAGATGGCTATACACCTCTGCGTCAATTTATCGCGGACTCTTTGTCGACTGCAGATTGCAAAATCGTTCCAGAACAAATCATGATGACGTCTGGTTCGCAACAAGGTTTGGATTTGTTGGCAAAAGTCTTGGTCGATGAAGGTAGTAAAATTTTGGTGGAAACACCGAGCTACCTCGGTGCTTTGCAAGCTTTTTCAGTGTATCGCCCAGAGTTCGTTTCTGTGGAAATGGATAATGACGGTGTGGTTCCAGCCTCTGTTGCAGCGAAAGGCGAGGGCGCGAAATTGTTCTACGCTTTGCCTAACTTCCAAAATCCTACTGGCCGTACTTTGTCGATTGAACGTCGTCAAGAATTGGTCGAAACTTGTGCTCGCATGGGCATTCCATTGATCGAAGATAACCCTTACGGCGACTTGTGCTACAGCGGCGAACCTTTGCCTAAGCTCTTGAACATGAACCCAGATGGCGTTATTTACCTCGGTTCTTTCTCTAAAATTTTAACGCCAGGTATTCGTTTGGGTTACATGGTTGCACCAATTCCTTTGATTCGTAAATTGGAACAAGCCAAACAAGCAACCGACTTGCATACGTCTACATTGACGCAAATGGCTGTGTATGAAGTGATCAAAGATGGCTTCTTGCAAGAACATATCCCAAGCATTCGTCGTTTCTATTCCGCACAATGTGATGTGATGTTGGAAGCGATGACGAAGAACTTCCCGGAAGGCGTGACCTGGACACGTCCACTCGGTGGTATGTTTATTTGGGTGACTTTACCAAAGCATATCCATAGCAAAGAATTGTTGGATGAAGCGATTGCAAATAATGTGGCTTTCGTGCCTGGTGGTCCTTTCTACGCGAACGAAGCGGAAACGAATACTTTCCGTTTGAGTTTTGTGACGGTATCGCCAGAGAAAATCAATGAAGGTATCGAGAAAATTGGTAAATTGATCAAAGCACGTATGTAAAAACGACCTAGGTTCAAACCAACAGGGTTCAAATCGAAAAAAGGCTAGTCTGTGAAGGCTGGCCTTTTTTGTCTTTATCGTGAGAACGATACTATTTTTACTATGCCGAATTCGTCATAGCGTTCACCGCAAACCACAAGACCGCTGGCGCAAAGTTTGATACATTCCAGTGTATGTTCTAACACTGTGTTGATATAAGTGTCGATAAAAATGAAGGAAATCAAATGATAGGTATTGGTGGATCGAACGCTGCAACCGAGTTGGCAGCCATCTCAAAAGATTTGTCTCATGTGCGCCCAATTACGGAAGGCGAACGTCAGCAACGTCGGCAACAAGCTGCCCAGTTGATGCAGCAAAAAGGCATCGCCGCTTTGGTCTTGAGCGCGAGTACGAGTCTCTATTATTTTACGGGCCTTTCTTGGTATCAAAGCGAACGCTTGGTTGGTGCAGTCTTGACCGCCGATGGCAAATTGATTTTTGTCAGCCCAGCGTTTGAAGATTCTAAACTGCGCGAAACCTTGGGCGATCAAGCCGATATTCGCTTATGGGAAGAAGATGAAAGCCCGTATGCTTTAGTTGCGCAAATTCTGGCGGACGAAAAACTCAGTGGCACGATCGCTTTGGATGAAGCAGCTCCATTCTTTATTGCAGATGGCTTACGTCAAGCCTTGAGCTCATATCACATGGTCAACGGCATGGTGGTGACAGCCGCGTGCCGTATGCACAAATCGGACAATGAAATCGCGCTGATGCAAGCCGCTAAAAATATTACGCTAGAAGTGCATAAACGCGCAGCACGCATTTTGCGAGAAGGCATTTCTTCCTTCGAAGTTGCCGACTTCATTAATCAAGCACACCGCGCCTACGGTGGCAGTAGTTCTACGTTTTGTATCGTCAGTTTTGGCCTACCAACGTCAATTCCGCATGGCCCAGATGGTGTGCAGTATTTGAAAGAGGGCGATATGGTCTTGATCGATACTGGTTGCATGATCGAACGCTATCATTCGGACATCACGCGTAGTTACGTGTTTGGTGAACCAACTGCTCGCCAACGCAGCATGTGGAATTTGGAAAAAGAAGCGCAAGCCGCCGCTTTCGATGCTGCGCAAATGGGTGTGCCGTGCGAGGAGGTCGATCTCGCAGCACGTCGCGTGTTGGAAGCCGCTGGACTAGGACCAGGCTACAAGACTCCGGGTTTACCACATCGCACCGGACATGGCATTGGTCTTGATATTCATGAATGGACTTACCTCGTCAAAGGCAATAAGACGTCATTGGCAAAAGGGATGTGCTTTAGCAATGAACCAATGATTTGCCTCGACGGTGAATTTGGAATTCGTCTTGAAGACCATTTCTACATGACTGAGACCGGCCCTCGTTGGTTTACCGAGCAAAGCCATGCTGTCGATGCGCCGTTTGGTGGTTAAAATTGCACGGTTTCTGATGTTGTTTGTCTTTCCTAAAAGCCGAGGGACTCCGGTCGACCTAGGCTTTTTTTTGTTGTTGCATCACATTAACAGGTAAAATGCCAGCTTATATTGAACTCGCTTTTCCCTATGAGCAAATTGTCATTTGACCGGATCTTGCAATCGCAGGGTTTTGGTACCCGTAAATATTGTCGTGAATTGATCGAAGACGGTGAAGTCTCGATCAATGGTGAAGTACATGACAACTACAAAGAGTTAATCGAAACTGAAGGCTTGGTATTTACCATTTTTGAAGAAGAATGGACTTATCGCCAGCATGTGTATATTTGCCTCAATAAGCCCGCTAACTTCGAGTGTTCGCGCAAACCATCGCATCACCCTGGGGTTTTAACTCTTTTGCCTGAACAATTAAGTTGGCGTGATGTGCAACCAGTCGGGCGTCTTGATCATGACACGACTGGCATGTTGTTGATGTCCGACGATGGCCCCTTCATTCACGCGCAGTCTTCTCCTAAACGCCATATTCCTAAGATCTATGTGGCGACCACGGCCGAGCCAATAACAGAGGCGCTGATTCAAGCTTTGCTAAGCGGCGTGCAATTGCACGACGAACCAGCGCCATTGGCCGCGCAAAGCTGTGTGCGCTTAAGTGAATTTCAGTTGCAAATCATTTTGGAACAAGGAAAATATCATCAAGTGAAGCGCATGTTGGCAGCAGCGGGAAATCATTGTGCGGCGTTGACGCGCACCGCGATCGGGCAATTGCAGTTGGCTTCGCTTGGTTTGGAAGAAGGGGAGTGGTGCTACCTTGATCCTGAACATTTGGCTTTGCTGGTTCCAGATAGCGAAAGCTAGACTCTCGCTGCTGGTGTTGTAACAGAATTGGTGTTCACTGATGTAAGGGGAAACGTATGCCTGTTATCGCAGTAATCAACCCCAAAGGGGGAGTCGGTAAAAGTACTTTGTCGACCAATCTGGCTGGCTATTTCGCGGCACAAGGTCACAAAGTGATGCTCGGTGATGCCGATCGTCAGCAATCCTCGCGGGCGTGGTTAAGTTTGCGTGCGCCGGGACTGCCGGCCATTGCGACTTGGGAATTTAGCGATAGCAATATCGTTAAACCACCGAAAGGTACGACTCATGTCGTGATCGATACGCCTGCAGGCCTGAAAGGCGCGAAACTAGATGCGATCTTAAAATTGGCCGATAAAGTCATCGTCCCTTTGCAAGCCTCGATGTTCGATATTTTGGCGACCGAAGACTTTTTAAAGACCCTGTCGGCGCGCGAGACAAAACATTCCGTCGCCGTGCTGGGTATGCGAGTCAATGCGCGAACCAAAGCGGCAGATCAGTTAGCACACTATGTCGGTCAACTTGGTTTGCCAGTGCTGGGCTATTTACGGGATACCCAAAACTACGTTCAGCTCGCTGCGCATGGTGCCACACTGTGGGACGTCGCTCCGTCAAAAGTAGAAAAGGACTTAGCGCAATGGGATCAACTGATCGCCTGGCTTAATCAGAAGTAAGAATGACGAGAGCACCAAGCTCTCGGTTTTGAGGACACACTTGGCGGCACGAAGATGTCGTGAAGAATAATCATAATAAATTGAGACCACCTATGCATTTCACCATATTTAAAACACCGATCATCAGCACCCTCGTGCGTTGGATGTCTATCATTATTTTGCGCTTATTTGGATGGCGGGTTGATAGTAGCGCGCAGGTACCGGCGAAGTGTGTCTTGATAGGTGCCCCCCATACCAGCAACTGGGATTTTCCATTAGCCTTGATGATCTGTTTTGTTTTGAAAATCGATGTGTATTGGATGGGGAAGAATTCGCTCTTTCCGCCGGTCTTCGGCATTGTGATGCGATGGTTGGGCGGTATCCCAGTAGACCGCTCGCAAGCAGGGAATTTGGTGCAAGGCACGATTGATGCCTTCAATCGCAGCGAAAGACTGTTAGTGATCGTACCGCCAGAAGGAACGCGAGGAAAAGTAACACGTTGGAAGACCGGTTTCTACTATATCGCCCATGGTGCTGGCGTGCCTTTGGGTTTGGGCTATGTCGATTTTAAGGAAAAAATTGGCGGTGTCGGTAAAATGTTCTATCCTAGTGGCAACATCGAACAAGATATGTTGGAGATCCGAGCTTTCTATGCAGGAGTTACGGGTAAGAATCCCCAGCAGTTTGATTCGGAAACGATACAAATAAAAAAGTAAAATAAAGCGGCAGTCTTTGCTGACGCTGGCGGAGAAATCGCATGTTGAAAAAGGAACCAAGCAAATCATCGCCCAAGGCAGCCTTGCTGAAGTCACGTAATGGCGATGATAAATTCACCATGTACGTCGCAGGCTTCGTCCTAGTGGTGTTTTGTATCGCGGCGTTCATTATCTATCAAAACCGTTTCTCCGGACGCAACGCAGCGAACCTCACTTATGTCGAATTGAAGCAAACCATTGTCAATGATCAGGGTGTGGTTGCTCGCATGGCGGTGACAGTGCAAGTGAATATCGGTGATGAAGATTGGTTAAAGGAACATGAGCGTGCGATGAACGACATGTTTAAAAAAGAAATTGCCAGGATGGATGTCGACAGCTTGCGTTCAAAAGACGGTTTCAACGAAATTCAGGCCGAGCTGAAACGACGCTTCAATCTAGAATTTAAAACCGATAAAGTGCAAGAGGTGATGGTGACCGATTTGCTTTTGCAAGACCAACGCAAGTAGTCTTGTAGCGTCACTACAAATCAACTTGATCGAGTTTTTTGAAGCGTATCGTTGCTTCTTCAAGTAGGGTATCAAGCGAGGCTTGGTCCAACTTCAAACTATCCCATGAAACGACATTGACAGAAATGGTTTGTGCGCCGGTATCGGCGTTCGCACTCAGCATATGAGCAATGCCATCAGCTACATGTACGATAGAGGCGAGAAAACCGCGTCCTGGCTGATCTGGATGGTGATGTGCGGCGATGGTATTTCGCATCACGTCTGAGAAGTGCCATTGTTCCGCCAAAGCTTCGCCTACGCTTGCGTGGTCGACACCGAGCACCTTGATTTCAGCTTCATATTGCGTTGCTAGATGTTCTTTGCGATAAGCGATGACTTCCTCGAACTGTCTTGGATATAGACTGACCAGAGCAAGTAGGCCGATGTCATGTAACAAGCCTGCAGTGAAAGCGACATCCTCATTAAAGTTCATCCGCCGCGCAATCAATTTTGCAGTAAATGCCACGGCATTTGAATGGCGCCAAAAGGCTTTGTGGTCAAAGCCTTTGCAATTATTTTCGGGGAAACAGCCGGAAAGCGCTGCAGATAGGACTAGCTGCCTGACCGTATCAAAGCCCATTAAGGAAATGGCTTGTTGTATAGTCGTGACCTTGATCAGTGTTGAGTAAAACGGGGAATTGGCGTAGCGCAGTGTTTTGGCAGTCAGTGCTAGGTCTTGCGTGACCTTATGCGCTAATTCTGCGGTATCGATATCTTCGTTATCGAGGGTGTTCAGAATCTCCATTACGATCGCGGGTAGCGTCGGCAGGTCTTTGAGATTCTCGGTAACTTCTTCCAGACTAAGATGCGCCATACATTTTTTCCCGAAGCAGGAATACACATGCTGTGTGTATTCATTAATGCAATACAGGATAGCTTGCCAGAAAACGCTGCTTTAGTGCATGTTTTTTCAATAATTCATCAAGGAATGTTGTAATCCTTGATCGATTCAGATTTGGCGGTTTCGGTGCGTCTTGAAAAGCCACTGACACTTCAAGCGAGTCAGGCTTCGTCTAATCTTGAGACCAGTCGTTTTTCTGAGATGCTGGCTTTAGCACGTTCCAGCATATCAATCGCAGCAGGACCACGCAATAAGGTCACCGCAACGGCAAGCGCATCGATGTAAGTCAAGTGTGCTAAACGAGAAGTCATTGGTGTATAGATGTCAGGATCTTCTTCAACGTCGACGCTGATATGCACGTCGGCGAGTTCCGCCAATGGCCCGCCACTGGCACATAAGACCAATACTTTTGCACCCGTATCTTTAGCAAGCTGTACGCTGCGAATTAAGTCGCGTGTGCGACCTGTACGAGAAAATGCGACTACCAGGCAATCGCTATTGAGCAAGCTTGCCGACTGCGCTTGCAAGTGAGCGTCGCAGAATACCGTGGTAGGGATGCCGAAACGGAAAAATTTTAATTGCGCATCGATGGCCAAGGCACCTGAATAGCCGAGGCCATAACATTCGATACGACGGGCACGGGCGAGTAAATTGACGGCTGCCTCGAAGTTGGCGCTATTGGCGGTATTGCGTGCTTCCATCAGTGCTGCAATGGTGCGATCAAACACTTTGGGCAATACATCTTTAACGTGATCTGCTTGATTGACATCGAGATGAAGATAGGGAATGCCAGTCGCCAAGCTCTTGGCAAACGCCAACTTAAACGATTTGAAACCGTCAAAACCTAATGACTGTGCAAAACGGGCCACTGTAGGTTCAGACACATTGCACACTTGAGCCAATACACGAATCGACATCTCGAGCGCATCGTGTGGCTTTTGCAGCAGAAATTCCGCCACCTGACGTTCAGCACGGCTGAGGGCAGTGCTAGCGACGCGTATGCGCGCCAGCAATCCTTTTTCAGGTGGATTGTTGGTCGAATTATTTTTTTTGGAAAGAACATTGACCATGTGAAGTACTTTCTGCGTGAATAGATGTCTTACTTTGCTAGGTATTCACTGCCACCTTATGAGCGGGTAGTGAAAAGAGTCTTCAATTTTGTGCTAACTCGATCGCGGCCATTATTAGCAAGGCTTCAGATTTGAATTAAGGACACCAAAAAACTTCGATTTTACACTTAGCTTGCTTCAAAAGATTCGTAATTGGCAAACTTGTTGTGAGCGCGTTTTCTAAAACCTGACGTTTTTCATTGCCTGTGATGACCAACCAGATTTTTTCGGTTTCCAATAAGCGTGGTAGAGACAAAGAAATTCGTGTTTGATGGGTCAGAGGGTGAACCGCAGCTAAACAATTCAAGTTATCTGCCTGAACCGGAGCGCCAGGAAACAGGGAAGCGATATGACCGTCGGCCCCCATACCTAAGAGCACTGCACTGAAGCGTTGCGGCAGTTGCTGGTTCAAGCGTTCATTGATGGCTTCGATGGCGACCTCTGGCGTGCTTGCTGCATTCTTCAAAGACACCAAGTTCCAGTTCTTACGATAGGACAGTGGCAGGCATTGCTTGAACAAGCCTTCATTACTTTGCGGATCGCTATCTTGCACCCAACGTTCGTCGGTTGCAGCTAAGCGCACATCAGATGGACTACGATTCGCCAGTGCTTGATCTAATTCGCGGTACACTGGTGCAGGCGTGGTGCCTCCCGCCAGAGCAAATGCGGCTGGCCGATCGGATTTGGCGGCATCATCAATAATGCCTACCCACTCATTGACCAGTGATTTACTAAGTTCGCTGAAGTTAGCAAAGCTATTGAATTGAACTGAGGACTGCAACTGAGCTTCCATGTTTACTTTCTCGCTTTATCGTGTGCTTTTTTCTGTGCTGTCTTGTGCCGTATTAGCCTTCAACATACTCTTCGCCCCAAGCGGCACCATGCTGGGCTAACAAATAACTTGCCGCTGCCGGACCCCAGCTACCTGCGATATAAGATTTCAATCCTTCGGCATCGTTTTCCCATGCATTCATAATCGGATCAATCCACTCCCAGGCTGCGCCCAATTCATCATCACGGACGAAGAGAGTGAGGTCGCCATGCAATGCATCAAGCAACAGTCGTTCATAAGATTCAACACGGCGCAAGTTAGAGGCTTCAGCGAAATCCAAATTCAATGCCACGTCAGACAAACGAATGCCTTCGCCTGGCTCTTTGGCTTTCATAAACAATTGCACGCTTTCCTCTGGTTGCAAGGTAATCACCAGTCGATTTGAGCGCAGAGGGCCTTGGCCTTTGCCGAAGATGGAATACGGAATCGGTTTGAAATTAATCGTAATTTCAGCGCAGCGGCTCGCCATACGCTTACCTGTGCGCAGGTAGAAAGGCACGCCTGCCCAGCGCCAATTGTCGATTTCAGCGCGAATCGCCACAAAAGTTTCGGCGCGGCTTGAGGCAGGGACACCTGGTTCATTTTGATAACCGATAACAGGCTTGCCATCGACAGCGCCAGCGCGATACTGGCCACGGACTGTCTTTTTGCTGACATCATCGGCTGTAAATTTACGCAAAGCGCGCAATACTTTGACTTTCTCATCACGAATAGCGTCCGGGTTTGCGTTTACTGGAGGTTCCATCGCCACGATGGATACCAATTGCAAGAGATGGTTTTGTACCATGTCGCGCAGAGCACCGGTCTTGTCGTAGAAGTCGCCACGTGTTTCCACGCCGACTTGTTCAGAAATTGAGATCTGTACGTCTTGAATCCATTTGCGATTCCACAAAGGCTCCAAGAAAGAGTTGGCAAAACGTAGTGCAAATAAGTTTTGTACCATCTCTTTACCGAGGTAGTGGTCGATACGATAAATTTGATTTTCGTTCAAATACGTACGCAGCGCGGAGTTAATCTCTTTGGCAGATTTGGCATCGCGTCCCAATGGTTTCTCAACGACGACGCGAGCATTACCCTCGACCAAACCATGTTTGGATAATTGCTCCACGACTGGAATGAAGATATCTGGGCCAATTGCCAAATAAAATAATTTAGCTTTGCTGGTGTCGGCATTGACGCGAGACTTTAAGACTTCGAAGTCTTCAGGATTCTTGGCGTCGATTTTGGTGTAACCAACTAAATTGAGGAAGGCGGCTAGTTGTTCTTTCGTGCCGTTTGCTTTGGCTGCATAGGTTTCGATACTGGTGGCAACACGTTTGCGGAAGTCTTCATCACTTAATGCTTCGCGTGCAGCACCGATAAACGTGAACTCTGGGTCCAAGCGGCCATTTACAAAGGCGCTGTACAGTGCAGGAATGATCTTGCGTTTTGCCAGATCGCCAGTTCCGCCAAACAATACAAAAGTAGTCATGTGGACTCCGAATAATTCTAGTTAGAAAAGTAATGCCAATAAGGTACAAGCAGAGGATGACTTAGCAAGTGAGGAGATGGATTTGAGCATTCTCTTGGTTTGCTCCGGTGTTGTCTCTTAGTTTGCGCACATCTTCGCTTTTTGATGCAATAAATTATGCCATAGCTTAAACCATATTTCTTCAAAAATGTAGTTTCATTACGATATTTTTGATGGTTTTTATGTTTTAAATGGAAAAATTTCGCATTTCTGAAAGTTTGTTACAGCTTTTTTCTGTTTTTGTGCTATCTTTGAGGTATCTGAATCAGAGACCCCCACAAAACTATGACGACATCTGGACAAAATACAAATCAAGTTGCGATGAACCCTGTGGTTGCCGCAGTGACTCGACGAATCGAAGAACGTAGTAAGACATTACGTTCGGAATATTTAGCGCGCCTAGAGCAGATGCGCCATCGTGGGCCGCGTCGCGCTAGTCTGTCTTGTGCCAATCAAGCACATGCCAATGCAGCAGCGGATGGCAAAACGAAGATTTGGCTCAATCAAGCTCAAAAATCGAATATCGGCATTGTCACTGCCTACAACGATATGTTGTCAGCGCATCAGCCATACGCGACTTACCCTGATCAAATTAAAGAAGCAGCACTGCGTTTTGACGCAACTGCTCAAGTCGCTGGCGGTGTGCCTGCGATGTGTGATGGTGTAACCCAAGGTCGTCCAGGTATGGAGTTGTCGCTGTTCTCTCGCGATGTGATCGCGCAGGCGACCGCGATCGCTTTATCGCATGACACCTTCGATGCGACTTTGTGCCTTGGTATTTGCGACAAAATCGTTCCAGGGTTGTTAATTGGCGCTTTAGCCTTCGGGCATTTGCCGACGATTTTCATTCCAGCTGGTCCGATGGGGTCTGGTTTGTCAAACAAAGAAAAAGCGGCCGTGCGTGAACGTTATGCGCAGGGTAAAGCAACAAAAGAAGAATTACTCGCGGCTGAGAGCGCGGCTTATCATAGCGCCGGTACTTGTACTTTCTACGGTACAGCCAATAGTAACCAAATGTTGTTAGAAGCAATGGGCTTACATTTGCCAGGCGCGGCTTTCGTTCATCCGAATGATCCACTGCGTCATGCTTTGACAGATGCAGCGGTCGAACAAGTGTTGAAGTTGACAGAAACAGCGGGCGACTATCGTCCTATTGGTAAGCTCGTCAATGAGAAAACTATCGTCAATGCAGTCATTGCATTGTTAGCGACAGGCGGTTCAACCAATCACACGATTCACTGGATTGCTGTTGCACGCGCAGCTGGCATCATCATCGATTGGCAAGATTTCGATGAACTGTCTTCCGTGATCCCATTGTTGACACGTGTGTATCCGAACGGTACGGCCGACGTGAATGCCTTCGAAGACGCGGGTGGCCCGACTTTTGTCATGCGCGAATTGTTGTCGCAAGGTTTGATGCATGCCGATGTCATGACAGTATTTGGTCAAGATGGTTTGGCTTCCCATACTACACGTCCAGAATTGAAAGACGGCAAAGTTGCGTTCGTCGCACATCCAGAAAAATCGAGCAATCCAGAAGTGGTTCGTAATGTTACTGAGCCATTCGCCGCAACTGGTGGTTTGCGCCTGTTGCAAGGTAATTTGGGACGTGCGATTGTGAAAGCATCTGCGGTGCCAGAAGAAGCGTGGATCGTTCGTGCGCCAGCAAAAGTATTTGAATCGCAAGATGCTTTGGTGAGTGCGTACAAAGCAGGGCAGCTTAATCAAGATTTTGTGGCGGTCGTGATTTTCCAAGGTCCGCAAGCCAATGGTATGCCAGAGCTGCATCACTTCACACCGGTGCTCGGTAGTTTGATGTCTGCTGGTTACAAAGTTGCTTTAGTGACCGATGGCCGTATGTCCGGTGCATCGGGCAAAGTGCCTGCGGCATTGCATGTGAGCCCAGAGGTTTCGCAAGGCGGTCCATTGGGTAAAGTACGCGATGGTGATTTGATTGAGCTCAATGTGCATACCGGTGAGTTGCGTGCTTTGGTTGATGAAGCGACTTGGGCAGCACGTACCAATCCTGTGATTTCTATCGATAGTAGCTATGGTTATGGCCGCGATTTGTTTGCCGCACAAAGACGTGTGGTGACTTCGCCAGAACATGGCGCTTCAACTTTGTTTATCTAATTTTATTGGAAGATTCCATCATGACGATCAGTAAATCCGCCATCGTTTCTCAGCTCGCACAAGTTCGCGTATTGCCGATTTTGGTCACCGACGACGTCGATCAAGCGATACGCTGCGTACAAACTTTGGCTGAAAATGGCCTGCCAGCAGTGGAAATCACTCTGCGCACGCCAAACGCGATGACGGTTTTACGCGAAGTAGTCAAAGCGTGCCCTGACGTGACCGTGGGCGCTGGCACGATTTTGACCCCGGCGCAATTAGATGCTGTTCGCAATAGTGGTGCGACCTTCGGTATTAGTCCAGGCATTACGCCAGTGTTGGCAAAGGCCGCTGCGGAGTCGGGCTTGCCGTATTTTCCTGGTGTCGGTGGTGCCAGTGATTTGATGTTGGCGCTCGAACATGGCTTTAATGTAGTGAAGCTTTTCCCATCTGATATCGTTGGTAGCGTCAAAATGGCGAAGGCTTTGGGTGGCCCATTCCCTGATGTGAAATTCTGTTTAACAGGTGGTGTAACTGTTGAATCAACGCCGACTCTGCTACAGCAATCGAACGTGCTTTGCGTTGGTGGATCTTGGATGTGTCCAGCGAATTTGATTAGTGCAAATGACTGGGCAGCGATCGGCCAGTTAGCAGCGCAAGCGGCTGCAGCCGGCAAATAATTGAAGCTTTATTTGCGTTGAAATGATTCGGTTTTAGGTGTTTTAGTAGTGTCTGTTTAGTGTTCCTTTAATGTTTTCTCTCGGGTTTTTTTGATCATGGCTATCTCAGTTTCTCGTACTCCATTGTGGTGTTTATTGCAGCAGCGCGCCAATAACATGCCAAGTCTGAAAGAGTTGTTTCGTGCTGATCCTCAGCGCTTTACGCACTTCTCAGCAGCGGCTTGCGGCATCCTGTTGGATTATTCTAAGCAGCGCATGGATACCACGGCGAAGCTGAATCTCTTAGCGCTCGCTCGCCAGCAAGATGTCGAAGGGCGTCGGGATTCGATGTTACGCGGTGAGGCGATCAATAACACCGAAAACCGTGCAGTTTTGCATACGGTATTGCGTTTGCCGAAAGGCGAGAAGTTCATGCTCAATGGTGAGAACATTGCGGCCGACGTGCATAGCGTGTTGGCACAAATGCGTAGTTTTAGTGATGCCGTACGTGAAGGCCGTTGGTTGGGCTACACAGGCAAGCCGATTCGTACGATTATCAATATCGGTATTGGTGGTTCCGACTTGGGGCCGCAGATGGCGTGCATCGCCTTGGCACCATGGTCACAGAAAAATCTCTCTCTACATTTTGTCTCGAATGTTGATGGCCGCCATGTGGCTGACTCGTTGGAAAATGCCGATCCTGAAACGACCTTGATCGTGGTTGCTTCGAAAACCTTTACGACTATGGAAACGCTGACCAATGCACGTACTGCACGTGAATGGATGCTCAATCATGGCTGTCCTGAAGACCAAATTCGTCAGCACTTTGTAGCCTTAAGTACTAACGTCAAAGCGGCGACAGCCTTTGGTATCGCTGAAGAAAACGTATTCCCCTTCTGGAACTGGGCCGGTGGTCGTTACTCGATGTGGAGTGCGATAGGCTTGTCGATTGCGCTCTACGTGGGGGCCGATCGTTTTGAAGAGATGCTAGCGGGTGCGCATGAAATGGATTTGCATTTCGCGCAAGCGCCATTAGAACAAAATTTGCCGGTATTGATGGCCTTGATCGGTGTGTGGAATATCAACTTCCTTGGTTTGCAAGCTTTGTCGATTGCACCCTACCATCAACGTATGACACGTTTGCCAGCCTACCTGCAGCAGCTGGAAATGGAAAGTAATGGTAAATCGGTTACGCGTGAAGGTAATCGCGTCGATTACACGACTTCGCCGATTTTGTTTGGTGAGGCTGGTACTAACGGTCAACACGCTTACTTCCAATTATTGCACCAAGGTGCGACGATTATTCCAACCGACTTTATTGTCGTAGCGGAAGATGACGCAGGCTTACCTGGCCATAATCAGGCTTTGCTGGCCAACTGCTTTGCACAATCCAAGGCTATGGCGTGGGGTAAGAGTATTGATGAGGTGCGCGCCGAGCTCGGTGATTTACCTGAAAAAATGTTGGCACCGCGTGTGTTCGAAGGTAACCGTCCGACTTCAACCGTCTTGCTCGACTCGTTAACGCCACGTTCTTTGGGCGCTTTAATTGCGCTCTACGAACATAAAGTGTTTGTGCAATCGGTGATTTGGGATATCAATGCCTTCGATCAATGGGGTGTTGAACTCGGCAAATCTCTAGCACAGCAATTGATTAGCCTCGATCCTGCTGCGGTCAAAGAAGACTACGATAGTTCGACTAAAGGTTTATTGAAGGCTTTGACCAAACGTCATCGTTAATCGAGATCTGAAACCTGCTGGCTGTGCGTTTTTGCAGACAGAGTATGCACCCTCATACAGAATAATTGCAGCGCTATTGATTTATATTGAATGAACTTTCAATTGCGACTATTTTTAAGTCGCTTTTGTTAAGATGTTTTAGCTGTATAAATTCTTATTTTGTTTTCCTTATACCATCCTTAAAGACGATCATGAACGATATCGCCGACGATAAAGACCAGAGCCTCCGTGAAGACATCCGCCGCCTAGGGCGCATTTTGGGTGACACGGTACGCAATCAACATGGAGATGAAGTCTTCTCTTTGATTGAAACGGTACGTCAAAATTCGATTCGTTTTCGTCGCGATGCTGATCATGCGGCACGTGAGGCTTTGGAAAACACGCTCGATACATTAACCAATGACCAAACCACGCATTTGATTCGTGCGTTTAGTTATTTTTCACATTTGGTGAATTTGGCGGAAGATCAACATCATATTCGCCGTACGCGCGCGCACTTGATTGCAGGTTCGTCACCGCGTCGTGGTAGCTTGGCGCATACGATCGAGACCTTGTTTACCGGCGACAATGCGGCACAAAACTTGGAAACGTTTTTTGAAACAGCGCAAGTCACGCCAGTGCTGACGGCACATCCAACCGAAGTGCAGCGTAAGAGTATTTTGAATTGCCAAATGGTGATCACATGATTGCTAGACGAGAGTGATCGCATGCAATTGACACCAGAAGAAT